>CACZGM010000105.1 GCA_902780695.1 uncultured Ruminococcus sp.
CTCATTTTCTCTTTTCAAAGCGGTTTTTAGAGGTACCCTATACAAAAGGAAGGACATAACTATGAAGATCAGAGTCGGAGTTTTTTTCGGCGGAAAAAGCGTTGAGCACGAAGTCTCGGTCATTTCGGCGCTGCAGGCGTGCAGATCGCTGAACACGGAGAAATACGAGATAATACCCATTTATATCACCAAGAATACCGAGTTCTACATAGGTGAGAATATCGGCAGGATCGAGGCGTACAAGAATATACCCGCGCTGCTGAAAGAGAGCATCCGGGTACTGCCTGTCGGAAACGGCGGTACGGTTGAACTGCTGCATTACCCGATGAAGAAGTTCGGAAACAACGTTGCCGCTGTCATAGATGCGGCTCTGCCGATAGTTCACGGAACAAACGTCGAGGACGGCGCTCTGCAGGGCTATCTCCAGACTCTCGGCATACCATACGCGGGCTGTGACGTTATTTCCAGCGCGGTCGGTATGGATAAGTATGTGATGAAGTGCGTGTTTGCGGACAACGGCATACCCGTTCTGCCCGGAACCGTGGTAAATGTAAGGGAGTACACCAAGGGACAGGATAAGATACTCGATATGATAGAGAGCAGAACGCAGTACCCCGTTATCGTAAAGCCCGTGAACCTCGGTTCGAGCGTCGGTATACGCAAGGCGAAAGACCGTGAAGCTCTCGCGGACGCACTGGACTATGCTTTCACATTCGCGATAAAGGTGCTTGTCGAGAACGCGATAACCGATCTTAAGGAGATAAACTGCTCCGTGCTCGGTGACTATGAGGACGCGCAAGCGAGCGAGTGTGAGGAGCCCGTGGCAAACGACGAGATACTCAGCTATCAGGATAAGTATGTCGGCGGAACAAAGTCTTCCGGCGGCAAGAGCGGTATGGCGTCGCTCAAACGCAAGATACCCGCTGATATCACACCTGAAATGCGCGAGGAAGTGCGCACTCTTGCGGTAAAGGCGTTCAAGGCGCTCGGCTGCTCCGGTGTATCGCGTATTGACTTTATGCTCGACCAAAGCACCGGAAAGATATATCTCAACGAGATCAACACTATTCCCGGAAGCCTTGCTTTTTACCTTTGGGAGCCTGTCGGCGTGAAGTATAGCGAGCTTCTCGACCGCATGATAAACCTTGCGTTCAAGCGCGAGCGCGAGAATAAGTCTATCAGCTTCTCGTTCGATACGAACATTCTCGAAAACGCGAGCTTCGGCGGCTCAAAGGGTGCAAAGGGAAGCAAGTTCTGATTTTTATTATCCTCCCTGTCAGAGGCAGGGAGGATATAATTCAATATATGTTATATATGCACAATAATTGTGCTCTTTGCAGCGGATTATATGGATACAATCCACAAAAATTAAAAAATGTCAAAAAATACTTGATTTTTTTCCTGTAAAAGACTATAATATGATTATCGGTTAGCACTCGGAATAAAAGAGTGCTAACACTCAAAACGGATAAGTGCTAAATCCGTCAGGTAAAGTTTATAATTAATTTTCTTATAGGAGGTCTTCAAAATGGCAGCAGCAAAAACAACAAAAACCACAGCAGCAAAGAAGAGCGGACTGAATATCAAGCCGCTTGCTGACAGAGTGGTCATCAAGTTCCTCGAAGCGGAGGAGACTACAAAGGGAGGAATAATCCTCACAAGCTCGGCGCAGGAAAAGCCGCAGGTAGCGGAGATCTGTGCAGTGGGACCCGGCGGAGTTGTTGACGGAAAAGAGATAAAAATGGAAGTCAAGGTAGGTGATAAGGTTCTTATCAGCAAATACTCCGGAACCGAAGTCAAGCTCGAAGGCGAAAAATATACTATAGTTCGTCAGAACGATATTCTTGCTATTGTAGAATAAAAGAAAGGAAATGATTTATTATGGCTAAGCAGATTATTTACGGCGAGGAAGCTCGCAAGGCTTTGCAGGCAGGTATCGACAAGCTCGCCGATACAGTAAAGATCACACTCGGACCGAAGGGCAGAAACGTTGTACTCGACAAGAAGTTCGGCGCTCCGCTGATCACAAACGACGGTGTTACTATCGCGAAGGAGATAGAGCTTGAGGATCCTTTTGAGAACATGGGCGCACAGCTCGTCAAGGAAGTTTCCACAAAGACAAACGACGCTGCCGGTGACGGTACAACAACAGCTACACTGCTCGCGCAGGCTATCGTTCGTGAGGGTATGAAGAATGTTGCGGCAGGCGCTAACCCCATGGTGCTCAAGGGCGGTATCGAGAAGGCTGTTGAAGTGACAGTCGATGAGATCAAGAAGAATGCTCAGAAGGTAAAGAACGCCGAGGATAAGGCAAGAGTTGCCACGGTTTCCAGCGGCAGCGAATTTATCGGCAAGCTCATCTCCGAGGCTATGGAGAAGGTTTCCGACGACGGCGTTATCACTATCGAGGAGAGCAAGACTGCCGAGACATACAGTGAAGTCGTTGAGGGTATGCAGTTCGACAGAGGCTACATCTCCCCCTACATGGCAACAGACGGAGATAAGATGATCGCAGAGCTTGACGATCCTTATATCCTTATCACAGACAAGAAGATATCCGCTATACAGGATCTTCTCCCGCTTCTCGAACAGATCGTCAAGACCGGCAAGAAGCTGCTCATCATCGCAGAGGATATCGAGGGCGAAGCACTCACGACACTTATCCTCAACAAGCTCAGAGGCACATTCAACTGTGTTGCTGTAAAGGCTCCGGGCTTCGGCGACAGACGCAAGGAGATGCTTCAGGATATCGCGGTGCTCACAGGCGGTCAGGTCATCACAAGCGATCTTGGCATAGAGCTTGCCGACGCTACCGTTGATATGCTCGGTACCGCAAAGCAGGTTACAGTCACCAAGGAGAACACCACAATCGTTGACGGCGCAGGCAAGAAGTCTGACATCAAGGACAGAGTAAACCAGATCAGAAACGCTATTGAGAATACAACAAGCGACTTTGACAGAGAGAAGCTCCAGGAGCGTCTTGCAAAGCTCGCTGGCGGTGTTGCCGTTATCAAGGTCGGCGCTGCTACCGAGATAGAGATGAAGGAAAAGAAGATGCGTATCGAGGACGCTCTCGCTGCAACAAAGGCTGCCGTAGAAGAGGGTATCGTTGCAGGCGGCGGCACAGCTCTTATCAACGCTATGGGCGCTGTTGAGAAGCTGATCGCAAAGCTCGAAGGCGACGAAAAGACAGGTGCAAAGATCGTTCTCCGCGCTCTTGAAGACCCGATCCGTCAGATCGCTGCAAACGCAGGTCTTGAAGGCTCTGTAATAATCGAGAACATCAGAAAGAACGCAAAGAAGAAGACATACGGCTTCGACGCATTCAAGGGCGATTATGTTGACATGATCGAAGCAGGTATCGTTGATCCTGCAAAGGTAACACGTTCCGCACTCCAGAACGCAGCTTCCGTAGCAGCTATGGTACTCACCACCGAGAGCCTCGTAACAGATATCAAGGAAGAGACTCCTGCTGCTCCCGCAGCCGGCATGGGCGGTATGGGCGGTATGTATTGATCGCGGAGCTTTTCAGAGAGTTTCGGGATTTTCAAGAGGGACTCTGTCCCCAACCACCGTTATGCCTATACGGATATACAAAAGAGAACAGCTTGCTGTGGATTTCACAGCAAGCTGTTTTTGTGATTAACTTGTCCTAAATAACTGCCGTTTTTAATCTTCGTTATATCTTTCGTCTATTACACGCGCGGTCTTTTTCATGCTGCGGGGGAGAACGCCGACTTCAACAGTCTTGACTATGGGTGTGAAGCCTATGCGGCTCTTGACCTTTTCGGCAATGCGCTTCGAGAGATCGTCGAAGTCGATATCACCGGTAGTCTCGACGTAGATACGCATGGTGTCCTTGCCGTCAAGGTGGGAGATGCGTATCTGATACTCGCTGGAGATCTCAGGGAATGCCTGCAGGACTTCCTCTATCTGGCTCGGGAATACATTGACACCCTTTATCTTCATCATATCGTCCGTTCTTCCCATTATGCGGTCAAGGCGCGGAAAAGCACTGCCGCAGCTGCACTTTTCGGGTATGATGCGGGAAAGGTCGTGCGTGCGGTAGCGGATAAGGGGAGCTCCCTCCTTCACGAGCGTTGTTATTACGATCTCACCGAGCTCGCCGTCGGCAACGGGTTCGCCTGTCTTGGGGTCGATTATCTCGATGTAGAGGAAGTCGTCCCAGTAATGCATACCCTCTTCTTTGGTGCAGTTTATGCCGATGCCGGGGCCGTATATCTCTGTGAGTCCGTATATATCATACAGCTCTATGCCAAGTTCGTTGTGTATCCTGTCACGCATCTTCTGGCTCCAGCGCTCCGAGCCGATGACGCCCTTTTTAAGCTTGATCTTGTCGCGTATGCCGCGCTTCTGTATCTCCTCCGCAAGCAGGAGGGCGTAGGAGGATGTTGCGCAGAGAACGGTCGTTTCAAGGGATATCATCATCTCTATCTGCTTGTCGGTGTTGCCGGGACCCATGGGGACCACCATTGCGCCGAGCTTTTCCGCGCCTGCCTGGAAGCCTATTCCCGCCGTCCACAGACCATAGCCGGGTGTTATCTGTATTCTGTCCATGTTTGTGATACCCGCGAATTCATAGCAGCGCGCGAACATAGTCGCCCAGTCGTCAACGTCCTTCGCTGTGTAGGGGATAATAACGGGAGTACCCGTTGTTCCCGACGACGAGTGTATGCGTACGATCTTTTCCTCAGGTGCGGTCATAAGTCCGAGCGGGTACGCGTCACGGAGGTCTTTCTTCTCCGAGAACGGGAGTTTCAGGAATTCATCGTAGGAATTCACTTCGGTAATGCCCGCATCTTTCAGCTTCTGACCGTAGAAGCTTCCCGCGCTTACGAGCGCCTTTATGCGGCTGTTTACCTGTTCGAGCTGTTTTTCTGTGATCTGCATGGTTTTTATGTCCTTTCCAATTTAATTTTTGTTATATCCGAATTTGCTGTTTCTGGATAACAGTATATCTTTCCACCAAGATTCTCTGCTAATTATAAAATCGTCTGATGTTGTTGGCTTAAAAATCTCTAAAATTGAATATCTGAAATTGTTTTTAATATAATTAAATTCTAACGATTTTAATTCAACGTTTCCACCATGTCCATTTTTTAAATAATTATTCCATCTTCCCAATATCATTTCTTTTCCATATGCAGAGCCGACATATCGTTTCCCTGTATGAATATCGGTTATAAGATATACACCTTTTTGGTTTTCTAAAGCAGTTTTCCAAGATTCGGTTTTTATCAATTCAGAAAGATCTGCCCAAGAAACATCAACTTTATCATAGCCAGGAAAAAGAACCTTTACCGTGTCCCTGTAAAGTTCAATAATATCAAATCTATCCAAATATTTTTCAAGGCAAAGATAAGACTGTCTAAACTCTTTTTTGAATCCTATGACTGCTCTTCCTATATATTCGGCTCCTGTTTCGGTCAAACGGGTATCATATTTATATCCGCCAGCAGGTAGTGCTATAACGTTTAAGCTTTCATATATGCCTGCAAAAAGCCATTCATCTTTTCCGCAGTAAATTAGTGATAATATATATTTCCTGTTAAAATTTTTTTGGCTTTGAGCTTCTTGATTTTCTTTAAAATGCCCGAGCTTAAAACCATTTAATTGATCGTAAACATTATTGGTACCAATTGCACAATGGACTTTGATATCTTTTTTATTTTTTTCAAGGAATGGAATCATATCCCTAATGTTCAATGTTTATCCCCCCTATGATTCGATACATATTCATTTTACGATCATTTTCTTTGTCATATATGATACCGACGCGGTAAATCCGAGCGCTTCATAAAGCGGTCTTCCGCTGTCGGTAGCGTCAAGCCCTATCTCTGTCACGCCGCGTTCTGCCGCTTCCGCTGTCAGCATATTCACGAGCTTTTGGGCAATACCTTGTCTGCGGTATGCGGCATTTGTGTAAACATTCATGATGTGTGCGCGTTTTCCCGTCGGGTGTGAGAAAGTCGGCATCACCTCAATGTACGAAATGCTGGCACACGCCGCGGCTTTCCCGTTATCAAGCGCTATGACCGTAGTCTGGTCGCCTTCGAGAAAATACCGTCTGCTGTTCTCTGTCATCACGTCCGAAAACCTGTGATCTTCAGGCAGCCCGTTTACTATCCGCAGCATTTCTTCCCGCAGTGACATCAGCAGCTCAATGTCGTCCGCTGTCGCTTTTCTGTACTCCATATCGAAGCCTTATCCCCCGTATCTCAGCGCCTTGCTGTTCAGTTCGGCAAACTGCGGCTTTACCGTTGCTTTCATCGTCTGCTCTATCTCTTCGAGCGTAAACGGCAGAAGTCCCGTAGCTACCGCCGCGCCGAGCATTACCATGTTCAGCACCTTCGGCGAGCCTATCTCGGATATCGCCTTGTCACCGTCAACGAATACAGCCTTTTCCGCGTTGCGCTTGACATATTCAAGCATATCTGCGCCGTCGTAGTCCGAGCCGGTGAGCGCCGCCGTGACCGGCATTATCGGGTGAGTGTTGACTATCGCGGTGCCGCCCTTTTTCAGATAGGGGAACATTCTTACCGCTTCCGCAGGCTCAAAGCCTATCAGTATGTCGGCTTCGCCCTCCGGGAACATCGGGCTTGCTATCCCTTCACCGAGACGCAGGAAACTGAACACGCTGCCGCCTTTCTGCGCCATTCCGATCGTTTCCGCGCTCATTACCGGAACGTCATGTGCTACCGCGGTCGCCGCTATCAGCTTTGACGTGAGGACGATTCCCTGACCGCCGACACCGCATATCATTATGTTTGTCCGCATATCATTCGCCCTCCTTTGTCACGCTTATCGCTCCGAACGGGCAGACCTGTGAGCAGAGTCCGCAGCCCGTACACAGCGAATTCTCTATCGCCGGACGGCCGTTCCTGAGCACTATTCCCGGGCAGCCCAGCGCTTTTATGCAGCGCTTGCAGCCAGTGCATTTCTCCGCGTCTATTACGGCAGGTTTCTTCGGCTTGATTATCACCGCGCACGGCGATCTGAATATTATAGCCTTGACACCCTTTTCCGCCGCGACACGCTTTACCGTCTCAACGGCGGCTTTCAGTTCAAGCGGATCTATCGTCTCTACTGTCTTTACGCCGATTCCGTGCAGTACGGCTGTAATATCTATCTTTTCGACTATCTCTCCCATGACCGTTCTGCCGGTGCCGGGGTGGGGCTGATGTCCTGTCATTGCGGTAGTGGAGTTGTCGAGTATAACGAGCGTCATATCCGCCTGATTATATACCGCGTTTACCGTGCCGGTTATCGCAGAAGCGAAGAAAGTAGAGTCTCCCACAAAGGCAAAGCAGGTCGTATCGGGTTCGATGTGGCCTATGCCCTGTGTTATGTTTACGCCGGCACCCATGCAAAGGCAGGTATCGACCATATCAAGCGGCATTGCATTACCGAGAGTATAGCAGCCGATATCTCCGCAGAATACGGCTTTCTTTCCTTTCATGGCTTCCTTTACCGCGAAGAACGAAGCACGGTGCGGGCATCCGGCGCACAGTACAGGCGGACGGACAGGCAGGGGAGGAGCCGTTTCCGCTTCCGGTTTTTCCGGTATCTCCCAGTCCATGAACTTCGCTATATTCTCCGCAGCGGAGCCGCAGGTGTTCTCGCCGGCATTCTTTACGTCGTGGGTCAGCTTTCCGCGTATCTTCACGTTAAGTCCGTGCTTTCCGCAGATATATGTGAGCTCCCGTTCGATGACCGGGTCGAGTTCTTCTATGCACAGCACCTCATCCAGACCTTCAAGGAATTTCAGCGCAGCCTTCTCCGGGAACGGGAAAGGTGTCGTTACCTTCATCACGCGCGGAGCGGACTTGTCACGCAGCGCTTCGGTGACGTAGGTATAGCTGATACCGTGAGTAGCGATGCCCTTCCGGCAGCCCTCTGCCCTTTCGGGTACGATCATATTGCGTCCGTAATCGGAGAGCTCGTCCGAGAGTGTGACATTGCGGGCTTCTATATTGATATGTGCGTTGTATGAGAGCCGCGGGAATATTACCCATTTCGACGGGTCGAGTACAAAGCCCTCCGGTTTGTTTGTCCTATACTCGTTCTCGTCCTTCACTGTAATTGACGCATAGCCGTGACAGACGCGGGTCGTGGGACGGAACAGCACGGGAGTATGGTATTTTTCGGAAAGCTCAAAGGCTTCGCCTATCATATCATACGCTTCCTGCACCGAGGACGGGTCAAAGCAAGGCAGCTTCGAGAAAGCCGCGAATGTGCGGGTGTCCTGCTCGGTCTGTGAAGATATCGGACCCGGATCGTCTGCAACGAGGACTACCATTCCGCCTTTTACGCCGATATACGCAAGGCTCATCAGCGGGTCGGAAGCCACGTTCAGTCCCACCTGCTTCATCGTCACCATTGTACGGGCTCCGCAGTATGCGGCTCCGGCGGCAAGCTCCATTGCCGCCTTTTCGTTCACCGACCATTCGACATACATCGAACCGTTATTGCATTTTGCGGAAGTTTCGAGCACCTCTGTGGAGGGGGTGCCGGGATAGCCGGAAACGAGGTTAAGTCCGGCGGCTATCGCTCCGCGTGCAATAGCTGCATTTCCCATTAAGAATTCCTTGTGCATTTATTCACCTTCCGTTATTGGATTTATTGATCTGTACGTTATTTCTTCTGTTTTTACAGCCTGTGCCGCAGCAAGGCTCATTTGCATAACCGCAGAATATGCGCGTTCATTTTGAAACCGTATTTCTCGTAAAGTGATACCGCGCTGTTTCCGTCGGCGACCTTCACATCGATCACCGAGACTCCCGCATCGGAAAAACTGCTCATTGCCTTGTCCATAAGAACCGCACCGTACCCTTGTCCTCTGTATTCCTCCAGGACGATAAGGTACTCTATAGCGCCGGAAGTCCCGTCGATATTTATCTTGCAGAACCCTATGATCTTATTTTCGCTTTCGATAACGTATATATGAGATTTTTCCCCGTCAATATCCTCCGCGAACCGCTTCAATGTCTGCCCGACGGGAGTTTTGGGGTAGTGACCTTTAAAATTAACAGAGACCCTGTTATGATGCTCCGCAAGGGCAAGAAGACAATCGCGCAGCCGGAAGACTTCATCGGAACCTATCTCTCTCATACCAGACATCTCCTATATGTGACATCAACAGTGCGTTTTGCAGTATTCCGACATCAACTGCCATGAAGACAGCGGTTCGGAATACAATAATTAATGTCTGCTGTCCGACCGTAGGTCGGAATGAGCTTGACATCAAGAAATGTGTCCGCCTTGAAAATACGCTGAAAGTGTATTTTTAAGGCTTTCCGAAGTCCGCATTGCGGATTTCGGAAAAACCGACGGCAGTTGGTGATGATACATTACTTATTATTACAATAAAAATGTAATGTGCCACAGGTAAGAGCCGGTTATTTCATTGCCTGAAAAGATATTGCATCTGTCCCTGGCAGTGGGTTGCGTTTTTCAGCGCCGTATGGTATAATAATACCGGAAAGGAAGATAATTATGGAACAATATAACGTCACCGGAATGAGCTGTGCGGCCTGCAGCGCGAGAGTGGAAAAGGCTGTCGGAGCAGTTCCCGGAGTGACTTCCTGTGCGGTAAGTCTGCTCACAAATTCAATGGGCGTGGAGGGCAGTGCTTCTGCCGCGGATATAATAAAGGCTGTAGAGGATGCCGGTTACGGTGCTTCGCTGAAAGGTGCGGAAAAGAATCCGGATTCTCAGGACGCGGACGCGCTTGCCGACAGAGAGACTCCGGCTCTTAAAAAGCGGCTTATTGCTTCGCTGTGCATACTCCTGCCGCTGATGTATGTGTCAATGGGACACATGATGTGGGGATTTCCGCTGCCGCATTGGTTTGACGGCAATCACACCGCCGTTGCAATGGTTGAGATGATACTTGCGGCGGCAGTGATGATAATAAACAAGAAGTTCTTTATAAGCGGATTCAAAGGCGCTCTGCACGGCGCTCCGAACATGGACACGCTCGTTGCTATGGGTTCCGGCGTATCGTTCTTATGGAGCGTTTTCGTGCTGTTCGATATGACCGATGCGGTGGTTAACGGTGACGATGATCGGGTCATGAGCGATATGATGAACCTGTGGTTTGAGTCGTCGGCAATGATACTTACGCTTATAACCGTCGGCAAGACGCTTGAAGCCTACTCAAAGGGCAGGACGACGGACGCTCTGAAAAGTCTGATGAAGCTCGCGCCCGATACGGCTGTACTGGAACGCGGCGGCAGGGAAGTGACGGTTCCCGTATCTGAAGTCCGCGTAGGTGATATTTTTGCGGTACGTCCCGGCGAGAGCATACCTGTTGACGGTACAGTTATCGACGGACAGAGCGCGGTGAACGAATCCGCCCTTACCGGCGAAAGCATACCCGTTGACAAGGAGCCGGGCAGTGCCGTTTCCGCGGCGACGATAAATCAGTCGGGATTCCTGCGCTGCCGGGCTTCGCGGGTCGGTGAGGATACGGCTATCGCGAAGATAATCAGGACCGTCAGTGATGCGGCGGCAACAAAAGCGCCTATCGCCAAGACAGCCGACAGGGTCTCGGGGATATTTGTTCCCGCAGTTATCGGGATAGCGCTCGTCACTCTTGCGGTATGGCTTATCGTGGGGCAGACGTTCCCGTACTCACTCGCAAGAGCGGTATCGGTTCTTGTCATCAGCTGTCCGTGTGCGCTGGGACTTGCAACTCCCGTTGCGATAATGGTCGGAAGCGGGGTCGGTGCAAAGAACGGTATTCTGTTCAAGACCGCCGTTTCCCTCGAAGAGACCGGAAAAATACAGATAGCCGCGCTCGATAAGACCGGTACAGTCACTGCGGGTGAGCCGGAGGTGACGGATATCGTTCCGCTTGCGGCGAACGAGAGTGAGCTTCTCGTAACGGCGGCTTCGCTTGAAGACCGTAGTGAGCACCCGCTGGCAAAGGCGATAATGCGCTTTGCCTCAGGCAGGGGGATAGCTCCCCGCGGTATCACGGGTTTTGCGGCTCATTCCGGAAGCGGGGTGTCGGCGGAGCTTGACGGGAAGAAGATATACGGCGGAAATGCCGTATTTGTTGCCGGTCTTTCGGATATCACCGATGAAGCGAAGAAGCGTGCGGAAGAGCTTGCCGCGGACGGAAAAACGCCGATGTTTTTTGCGCGGGAAGGTGAGCTGCTCGGTATTATCGCCGTTGCGGACACGATAAAGCCTGATTCCGCCGCGGCAGTGAAGCAATTGCAGGATATGGGGATACGGGTCGTGATGCTTACCGGCGATAACAGGCGCACTGCGGAGGCTGTCGGAAAGCAGGCAGGCATAAGCGACGTTATCGCGGGCGTCCTTCCGGACGGAAAGGACGCAGTCATTCGCTCTCTGCAAAAGCACGGCAAGGTCGCTATGATAGGCGACGGTATAAACGACGCACCCGCTCTTACACGCGCGGATATTGGAATAGCTATCGGTGCCGGAACAGATGTGGCTATTGACGCGGCGGACGTTGTTCTGATGAAGAGCAGTCTGTCCGACGCTGCTGCGGCTTTACGTCTGAGCCGCGCAGTACTTCGCAATATAAAACAGAACCTTTTCTGGGCGTTTATCTACAACATTATAGGAATACCGCTTGCTGCGGGAGCGTATATTGCTCTTTTCGGCTGGGAGCTTGACCCTATGTTCGGTGCGGCGGCTATGAGCCTTTCGAGCTTCTGCGTTGTCACTAATGCACTGCGGCTCAATCTTTTCAAGCCGTACAGCGGTGTGCATGACAAGCCACGGAAGGATTCGCTGCCCTTGTCTGCCGATATTACCGCCGGTATCGTTCCTGCCGGAACATATACTCTGCACATAACCGGAATGATGTGTCCGCACTGTGAAGCCACGGTCCGCAAATGCGCCGAGAGCTTCCCGGAGGTGGAGAGCGCGGAGGTGAGCCATGAAAAGGGAACAGCGGTTCTTCACCTTAACGGTGAACTCGTACACCTTGCGGAAATAAGATCTGCGATAATCTCCAAAGGGTACGAAGTGGAGGAGCGGTGAATAGTGAATAATGAATAATTCCGGTTCGCGCTTCGCGCGTTATTGTAATTGATGTGTCCTCAACAACTGCCTTATGGCAGTTGTTGTTCCTAAATCCGCAATGCGGATTTAGGAAAGCCTTGAAAATACACTTTCAGCGTATTCTCAAGGCGGACACATTCCTTGATGTCAAGCTCATTCCGACCTACGGTCGGACAAAAGTGCAAGAAAAATTTGATTATTCTGGAATTTTCCTTGCACTTTTATTCTGGAATTTTCCTTGCACTTTTGCAACCGTGAACAGGCTTCAAGCTGCGCTATGAAGCCTGTTCACGATTGATGAGCAGACATTAATTGTTACAAGATCACGGAGTAAACAAAAAAAGACCGCTGACTTTGCAGAAAGCGGTCTTTTATTATAATAGTCATATCAGCGCACTGCGTTTCAGCCTGCGGCTACTCAATTCACTGCTGCCGGCGCGGGTGCCGTTCTCAATACTGATAGAGCTTCTTGTGATAGATGCTGTGGATAACAACAGGGAGAACGCCGATCAGAATGAATGTTCCGACTGCGCAGCCGAGCGCTATGAGGATACCGCCCAGACCGCCGTTCTTCTTGTCGTTGTCGGCAGCGGTCGCAGCCGCAGCTTCCTTGTCCTTGTCTTCGGTTTCGTTCGATGTCGTTGTTTCGGCTTCTTCATCGGGAGCTTCCGTTTCCGGAGCCTCGGTCTCGGGTGCCTTGGTCTTCTCGGTAGTCGTGGGTTCGTCCACTATTTCGGCTTCCTGCTGTGCGGCTGTAGTCTCGGCTTCGGTTGCGGCTGTGGCAGCTTCCGTCTGCGCGGGAGCAGGAGCTGCCTGCGTTGCAGCAGTCGTCGTTGTCTGGGGAGCCGTCTGTGAGAAGAAGCTGGAGGAAACGAATCCCTTTGTGCCGTTGTATTCGATGACCAGCCAGCCGCCGGCTGTTCCGACTACCTTTACGGGAGAGTTCGCGTAAACGGTGCCGAGCTTGCTGTAGCTTGTGTCCGGACCGTAACGTACATTCACGACTTCGTTGGAGTACATGGTGTAGGGTGAAACGGCTGTGTATGCCGGAGTAGCTTCGGGCTGTGCGGCAGAGGGCTGCGAAGCGGGTGTTGTGTCGTCCGAAAGATCTACTTCATCGGGCTCGTCGTCCTCAGGGGGAGTGCTGTCGTCACCGACGATCTCAACGTCGGGGTCGTTAACTTCTTCCTCTGTTTCAGTATCGGGGTCGTTGCCCTCATCGTCGATCGGAATTATCTCATCGGGATCTTCGTCATCGTCAATGACCTCGACCACTTCGTCGTCCTCGGGGAATTCGATCTCTTCGTCGAGCGCATATACAGGGATCATGGTATAAGCACCTATAAGTGTTACGGCTAACAATGCGGAAATAATATTCCTGAACTTTTTCATTTTCCGGTGTCCTTTCCGATTATAAATCTATATTTGGTATTCGTGTATGTTCCAATACACCAACATATATTATACTACTTTTTTTGCGATTTGTAAACCGTTTTTTGACATTTTTCAGGATTTTTTGCTGTAATAATCGGCTATCATAAGATCCACGACCCTGCCGTAGCTCTTGGTTCCGTCCGATTGGTCGTTAATTTTCAGGTAAACGTCGTTCATAGCTTCGGCCGCTTCACCGAGATCGGTCTCATATCTGTCCCAGAGCTCGTTCTGCATATCAAGCTGCCTGCGGACGTAATCCGGTATCGTGCGGTAAACCTCGGTGTATTCCTGCGGTGTGCATACCGAATAATAGGCGTTCAGCAGGTATATCATAATATCATACCAGCCGCTGTATGTAAGATATTCGTCACCGCTGTCCCGGCAGGCGAGAAATCCGATGAAATTCGCTTCGTCCTCGCGCATGAATCCCGTCATGTGCGAAAGCTCGTGGCAGACGGTGTGTCCTATCTCCTCCGCGTTGTTCATCGTGTTGTAATTTGCTTCCATTGAGTAGAAAGTGAATATGCCCGATATATGACCGTAGCACATAAGCTCCGAAAGCATGACCGGCTTTACTCCCGCATAGTACGAATCAAGGGAATCGTACTTCCCGCCGAGCTTCTTCATAGCGGCGACACCGCGTCCGGAAACGTCGTCCGGTATCACGATATGTCCGTTTTCGTCGAGCTGTATGTATCTGCCGTGCTCCGCAACGTTCGCGATAGAGTATTCGAGCACCTCAAGGACCTGATCCTTCGTGTACTTCCCCGGGTGCAGTCCCGCTATCTCCGAAAAAGGACGCCGGCTGTAGTTTATGCCCATGCCGTAGGCGAACTCAAACAGCAGCAGCGATCCGACAAACAGGACGGACGAGAACGAGGACAGCAGAAATCGCAGTCTGCGTCCTTTGCGCTTTATGATATTTACAATAAAGTACACGATCGAAAACAGTGCGAGGAGGACTCCCGCGATAACCAGTATTTCAGCTACCGAAAACGGGAAGATGCCGCTTATGCGCGCAAAAATGTTCACAACAGCGGGATATATCGTGAAGCCGTAAAAATCGGCAAACCCGTCTGCGAACCGTGCCGCAAGAAGTCCGGCAAGACCCGCGGCAAGCAGTATCGACCCGGCGATAAGCCGTTTTTTCGGGAACCGGTGTTCTTTGTTATCCATATATTTATGCCTTCATCAGAATAAGTATTATAAACATTATAGCACAAAATGTCTTGTTTTGGCAATAGAAATAAGGAAATGTCAGAAATTACAGTTTTTTTTGAAAAAAAGACTTGACATATTCCACTTGTGGAAGTATAATAGGAATATATTCCACAAGTGGAATATAAGGAGGAAGACATAATGCTGAAACATGGGATACTCGGACTGCTGAATTACAGCAGCATGAGCGGATATCAGATAATGCAGGTGTTCAGGGATTCGCTGAACTACTTCTGGAGTGCGCAGACAAGTCAGATCTACCGTGAACTTCAGACGCTGAAAAAGGCGGGATTTGTCACCGATGCTCCGGCTGATGATAACGGCAGGAGAGACAAGAGAATATTTTCAATAACCGATGAGGGCAGGAGCGAACTGATACACTGGCTGTGTACGGAGAACGGCTTCTCGACCCGCGACGGTCTGCTGATGCTGACGTTCTTCCGCGGAGAACTGCCTGTGGAGGAGAATATTAAATTCTTTGCCAGGCTGAAAGAAAGCGCGGCGGTGTTCGCTTCCGGACTCGGCAGACCCTCGGAAAATACGGAGCTGTACTCGGCTATGATAAACCAGTCGGAAAAGGCTGTCTATTGGAAAATGACGGTGGAATACGGCAGAATGTATGCCGGAATGCTGTGTGAGTGGTGCGATAAATGCATAGCGGTGCTGGAGGGGAAAGACAAATGAATATACTTATTATTAACGGAAGTCCGAGGGGCGAAAAAAGCAATACCATAAAGCTTGCGGACGCGTTCGTTGACGGCATGAACGAGTCCGGAGAAAACACCGTGACAACGGTTGAGCTGAACAGGCTCGACATAAAAGCCTGCCGAGGCTGCTTCGGCTGCTGGAAGGCGACTCCCGGCAAGTGCGTGATAAAGGACGATATGCCGGAGCTGCTTGAGAAAATCATCGGAGCGGACATGATAATATACAGCTTCCCGCTCTACTATTTCGGTGTTCCCGGTCTGATGAAGAATATGATAGACAGGCAGCTGCCGAACGTCCTGCCGTTTATGGAGGAGAGAACGGACGGAATAGGCAGCGGAAGCCATGCTGCACGCTACGACTTTTCCGGGAAGAAGTACGCTGTCATCTCAACCTGCGGATTTTATTCCGCCAAGGGCAATTATGACGCGGTATGCGGTATGTTTGACCATATCTGCGGCAAAGATAATTACGAGCGCATTTTCTGCGGACAGGGCGAGCTTTTCTCGGTCCAGTCGCTTTCGGAAAGAACTGGCGAATATCTTGCGGCGGTACGCCGTGCTGGAAACGAGTACGCCAACGGCGGCATTACTGACGCTACACGCGCAGAGCTCGATACTATGCTGTTCCCGAAGGAAGTGTTTGAGGAAATGGCGGACGCGAGCTGGGGGATAGACCGTGAGAGCGGCGAAAAAACAGACGAAAGTCTTGTTTTCACAAAGCAGATGGCGGCGCTGTATGACCGGAAAAGCTGGGACGGACAGGACCGTGTCCTTGAAATAAACTATACCGATCTTGACAGGACTTATCAGATCAGGCTTGGCAGGGACGGCAGTGAAGTCTTTTCGGACGGAAGTCTCACATACACTACGAGGATAGAAACTCCCTGGCAGGTATGGCTGGATGTTGCAGCCGGTAAGATCGGCGGCTCGGAGGCACTTGCAAAGCATCTGTACCGTGTTACCGGCGATTTCTCGCTGATGATAAAATGGAACGAATTTTTCCCGCAGAAGGGAGCTGCCGCCAGTAATTCCGGAAGCACTGTCTCAAAGCAGACAAAGAAGCCGCTCATGTGGGTGATGATAGTCATGTGGATGTTTCTGTGGACAGCAGTGCCGATAGATACGTTCGCGGGTGGGCTTGCGTCGATAGGTTTCTGCGCACTGGTGCCGCTGATACTGCGAGGTCATCTGACTACGATATACGACAGGCTCACGGGTACCGCAGTGCTTGTGCTTTCGGCTGCCGCGCTGATGCTCGGTCAGACCGGACTTTTCGGTATTGACAGCGTGCTTGCCGGTCGGATAATTCCGGATATCGGATATCTTATATTCGGGCTGATGTGGCTGATCTCCTGCTTTACGAAGGAACCGCTCTGCGCGGCGTATGTGAAATACGGCTACGGCGGGGAAAATGCGCTTGACAACCCGATATTTGTCACCGCGAACCGTATCCTTGCGGCAGCATGGGGAATACTGTACATCGTACTTGCTCCGACCGCGTTTGTAATACAGAGCAGCGGGAATACAGCCGCGGCGATGGCGGTATGCTCAGTTATGCCGGTCATAATGGGCATTTTTACGGTATGGTTCGAGAAATGGTACCCGGCTCACGTTGCCGCAGGAAATTATTAAGCATTGAGGAGTCTGCCTGCGCCGGACAGTTCTGAATTGTGACGGAAACGGCGGTCATGCAAATAATGATCGGGCTTGAATGGAATTTCGGTCAAAATGCTCTTTACATTTCGGCGGATTTGTGATATAATACGACTTACAAACCAAGTCAGGTGGACGCGGGAGGAAACTCCTGAGGAAAGTCCGAGCATCACAGAGCAGGATAGCTGTTAACGGCAGCCGAGGGCGACCTTAGGGCAAGTGCAACAGAGATATACCGCATACTTTCAGTATGTAAGGGTGGAAAGGCGAGGTAAGAGCTCACCGGATACACGGAGACGTGTATGCCATGTAAACCCTATCCGATGCAACGCCGATTGGTTCGGAGAGCAACGCGCCTGCTCGGCGCGCTCCGTTTAAGGCGGCTACATTGCGCAAGCAAGACAATCTTGCCGGCGACGGTAAGGTCAGATAGATGTTCACCCAACGACAAAACTCGGCTTATCGATTTGGTTTGCCGGCCCCCTTTTTTAAGGGGGCCGGATCTATATACGGCACAATGCTGTAATAAAGTTTCCGATAAACAAATGCAGTATTTCAGAGTGCATATTTAATGTCTGCTCATCAAGGAATGTGTCCGCCTTAAAAATACGCTGAAAGTGTATTTTTAAGGCTTTCCGAAGTCCGCTTTGCGGATTTCGGAACAACAACTGCCATAAGG
>CACZGM010000106.1:0-1629 GCA_902780695.1 uncultured Ruminococcus sp.
ACACTGCGCAAGGAATACTACAATCTTATCTCGCAGTATTACCAGAACCGTGCGGATTCCATGCGCTGCGACTACACCATAAAGCTGTACAGCGACCTTATCGCGCGTATCAGCAGTTACTTCAACGACCTTATCGACAATATGGTCGGAATCCTCGATTATCTGCGCATAGTCTGTGAAAAGAACCTCAATATCGTCACCGGTGTTGAGAACGCGTCTTCCGGCGTACTGAGCAAGACCTACGAGTGGAAGATGTACGATATCAAGAGCGAGCAGAACGTTCTCGAAAAGCTGAACGAGGAGCTGAGCGCAGTCGATCTCGAAAACGCGGTTTCCGATATACTCCGCCGTTTCCTCGACGAGTTCAAGAATTCATGTTCGAGGGACGAGTTCGATGTGTCATCGTTTATCTGCGATGCTATCGCTTCACACTTCTCCGAGACGCTGAGCCAGTCCATGAGCGAGTTCTTTGAGGCACGCTATCCGAGCGCCGCTTCCAGAGCGGACGCGGCAAAGGAGCTGTTAAAGGAGCTCCGTGCGCGTTCAAATATCATGTATCCCTGCTCAACATCTACCGATACCGCGGAGATACTTTACGCGTCCATACCCAATCAGGCGGGACCCATAGAAGCTGCTGCGGACGAGGACGAGGTACTGTGCAGGCACAAGATCATAAGCCCCTACACCAACCGTATCTCGATATTTACTTTCGGAGCTGGTCTCGCGGTGGCACACCACAATACCGTCCACCTGTTCGAGTCGGATTACTACTCCTTTGTTTCCGAGACCGGCGGCACCAAGGATGCGAATATGATCGGTCAGCACCTTTATTCGACATACAGCGGACTGCGTGATACAGACTGGTTCAGACTGCCCAGCCCGATACATGACACTCTCCGTCCGAAGGAGTTCGTTACCGAGAATTCCGGAAAAGTACACCGTGAGAACGAAGCAAACCGTGAGATATTCAACAAGGCGACCGAAGCGGGCATCATAGACGCGATAGGCAATGTGCATTACGACGAGAAACTCACCGCAGATGCTGTCAGGGCAATAACCTACGATCCGCAGAAGGCTTCAACGATAAAGGAAGCAAAGCAGAAGCTCGACAGTATCATCGAGAATATCAGGTCGGCACCGGTTCTGTTCACCCTCAACCCCGTGAACTATATGAACGCTACCGAGACAGACAAGGTGCGCGAGGCGTATGTCCGTACCTACGGTGCGTGGAAGTACGTTGAGCAGATGCTCGGCGCGTACGATGCGGCAGTCGCGGCAAAGGCGGACTGCGACGGTGCTATGAACAAGGAGAAGGACGCGAACAAGCTGCTCAAAGCGATGTTCGACGCTCTGTTCGCGGGAGTAATTTTCAAGGAGAAGAACTTCTTCCGCTATACGAATGCTGCCGGAGACAACGTGAACGTGCTGAATACGCTCACTGTCAGCGATACGACGGAGCAGAGATACTTCTACTATTACGTTCTCTTTGAGAAATTCTGTGAGCTTGACGATTCGCAGAGAGCTTATATAGCTAAACGCACGACAATCGCTCATTCGGATGATATACCCGACGAGCATATCGAGTTCCTGCGGACACTTAAAAAGCACGTTACCGCTTCGGTAAAGGCG
>CACZGM010000106.1:1687-12035 GCA_902780695.1 uncultured Ruminococcus sp.
GAGCACACCGCCGCCCTCCGCCTGTGCGGAGTATCCCGCGATGTTCATTTATATCGGAAAAGGCTCCGTGTCAAGCTGCGGTGCCGTGCGTAAGCATCTGAAAGAACGGCTCACGAACGGCGGCAGCATACTGCACGCGGCTGTGGGTGACGACTGTCCGGACGCGGACTTTTCTCTGCGTTCCGATGTGCCGTCGGTGCGCGGAGATGCGCTTAAATACATCTCCGGCAGCGATTCGCTTCTTGCGGAGTTCAACGCGCAGGTGAAGAACGCAGTCGATCGTCTTATGATGTCGCAGGGATTCCCACAGACGAATAAGTGTATGCTGTTCATAGTAACGGATTCCGACAGTGATGCCAACGCTCTTCTGCCCGAATTTGTAATGCTTTTCACAGAGTATGCGCATATTCGTGTCGTGACGTATCTTTTCGTGAATTTCCCGTCGGACGAGGACGGCTGCTTAAGCTCCGCCGCATTTTTCCGCGAGCTGGAGGACTGCCGCAGAAATGACCTCGTATACGACGCGCCGGTCATGTTCAGAGGAAATCAGCGTATAAGTGTGCATTGGGAGGGTCCGGTTTTCGGAACGGTGTTCTTCCTTGAAATGTATCGCAGCGATATGAAATACAGCCTGCACAATGCGGTCAACAACGCGCGCATAGCCGCTATGACAGCTGTTCTGCGCGACAGGGAGGATCCGGAGCCGCTGCCGCCGGGAGCATTCTGTACGGCGGGTTATTCCGCGGCGAAGATGCCCGCTGTCACGATCTCGCACGTTATGTTCCGCTCACTCGCGGAACTGCTGACAGGTACTCCCGACAGCGAACCACCTGTACTGCCCGTAAACGAGCTTTTCGGGTATGACGCGGTTGCGGAAGCATGCTCCCGCGTGAAAGCGGGACTTCCCGATATAAACACGATACTTTCCGTGCTGCCTGCCGGAAACGGTGCCGCAGATCCGGACGCGGTGCGCAATACAAATGTGCGCGATATACTCGGATATTACGGCGGAGCCGACGAAAAATACTTCGCCGATAAATTCGAGAGCGCATCGGTGCCGCTTACCGAATACTGTGAAAGCATCAATGTCTCCGGAATAATAGCCGGCTACATAAACAAAGGCACTCTTCGTTTCAGCGAGGCGCTTAAGCTGCTCGGACACGACAGCGCAGTGTGCGGTTGTCTCGGCGAGGTGACGGAACGCCTCAACACCGAGGAAAAGGAGCTCGCGGAGCAGCTCGAAAGAGTGCTTTCACAGCCCTGTCCGGGGTTGCCGCACGGTCTGTTCTCAAAGCCTTCCGGCTGCGATATCCTCGCTTCGGCGGTCTCTCTCAAATACGGCATAAAGCTCGAAATACTGGAACGCAGAATGATGAAGCGGCTGGTGACAGGCATACTAGCTCAGGTGAGCGAGCTTGAGGGGCAGATGTCCTCCGCACTGAACAGCTTGAAAACATTTACCGATGCCCTTTCGGAGGAGATACTCCGTGAGATCTACGAAAGCGAATCCACGCTTACGGATGCCGACGCTTTCACGGACTGCTACCCGGCAGTCGTAAAAAAAGCGTATGAGGAGCTTGACGGCTCCGGCGGGGTTACCGCTCTGTTCAAAGGCAGGGAGCTTTATAATATACTGATGAACTGCGGCGTAAACGGTACCGCGGAATTTGAGGATATCACCCTCGACATTTACCGCAGCCTGCTTTCCGCACCGTCTGTCCGTGAGGTTTTCGCACGCAGCTTCGATGAGGAACTGTATGAACGCTACGCACATTCCGGCGGCGGCAGGGACCGCGGCTGGGTGGATGCAAGACTGATAGAGAAGCTGAAATATGAGTGCTGCGCAAATCTCCGCTACAATGTTTTCCAGCCGAGCAATATCCTGTGCTGCATGGGCAACAGTGATATCGGATTTGTGAAGAAGATGTCCGGTTATGAGGACCCGGCGTTCAATACCGTTCATGCCGGAAATGTGAACAGCGCGTCCTATGAACAGCTTGCGATATACAGCGTTCCCTCCGCGGACAGCGTCATCTATGTGAACGAGTGCCGCAGGGTATATGACGGGTATGTATCCGAACACGGCGACAGCCTTTATATCCGGAGAGGTAACTGATATGGAATGTTACATAAAGAATATCTCGGCTTCCCGTACCGAGGACGGCAATGTGTGCGTATCGTGGAACTGGCCTGCCGGTTACAGCTGCGTGCGTGTGCTGTTTGAGCATAAGCTCGCGGGCAGGGAAGTTTCACAGCTTTCGCCGGCAGAGCTTTCCGAATGTTCCGACCTTTGTTTCATGGACGAATTCAGGATCTCCGGCGGAAAGTACATATATCCCGTAACTGAAAGCGAAGCGGGACTGCTGCGTTTCAGAGTCTTCTGCTGCGACAGTCCGGAAAGTACCGATCTGACCAGATCGAGCGATACCGCACGGATCGCCGGCATTACTCTGAATGTCAGATATAGGATCACCGAAAAAAAGAGCGGAAAGATATACAAGAAAGTTACCTTCGCGGTGGAATCCGATGCGGAGATACCGTCGGGTACGCTCGCTTACCGCATTCAGCCGGAGAGAAGCGTTTATACCGTGGATAAGACCATGCCAAAAGGAAGCTCGGTTATAGGCCCCGTAATTGCGGACGCACGGAGCACCGTAACTCTTGAGCTTGCGGCGGGACATGAGGACGAATTCGCGCTGACGGCGCAGTAAAGGAGAGAGCAGATCTGTGGCTGAACGAAGATGCATTTTCTGCGGCAGGCTTGCCGATATCGGCAGGAATGCGCTTTTCAGACTCCCGCCAGATTACAGGCGGGTGCCGGACAATATATACCGCAGATACGCGGAGTCCCGCGGGATATTCGGCGCTTCGGTCATGCTGCCGGACGTTTGCGGGAAGGGCTCGCCGGATTTCGGAGAGCTGTCCGCCGAGGACGGAAAGCCCGTGCTTGTCACCAAGACCGGGCGTATCACGGACATACTTGTCTGCCCGTCCTGTCATAATGAGCTGTACCGCGATACCGACGACGCTTCCGTGAATACGGCTGTCGTGTTCGGAATGCCGGAAAGCGGCAAAACAACGCTGATACTCACGCTTGCGGACAGTTGTGTCACAAGGCAGTTCTCCTCCGACAACCGGTACAGATATATTCTGAACGAAGAGATACACGACGGACACGACCTTAACGAGGCGGCGAAAAAAGCGGCGGAGGGAACGACTCCTGCCGATCTGCGCGAACCGGTGGCGATTTACAGAGTGTCCGAAGCGTCATCGGGTGATAAGGTCGTGTGTGACGTCCTGCACGATACCTGTGCGGGAGATATGTCGGACGATAACGCCGTAGGGACGGAACTCCCGTTTGCAGCAGATGCCGCACATTACGTTTACTGCATACCCGCAGATAAGCTGTCGGAAGCGGTCATATCTGCCGGTGAGAAGGAGGATATGCTTGTACGCCGAGATCTTTACGCGATGACGAGAGCGTTTGCCTATTCCGACAGCAAACCGGTGCTTGATATAGTGATAACGAAGTTCGACCTTGCCGGAAAGTGCGGCGGGGCGGGCGAAGATATATACAATATGCGTGACAGCGAAAGCGCACTCAGGAACTACCTGTATTCCGCGTTCCCTGCTGTCCGTGAAATGGAGCCGTTCTTCTCCGGTATGCGACTGTACACTTTTTCTGCGGTGTATGCCCCGAATGATGAGACGGCTGCGGAAACACTGTATTCCGCATTATTTGAATAAAAGATCGAAACGGAAAGATTGCAATGAACAACAACAGATATTCGGAAGACGCTTACGAGATAGTCTGCCCGTACTGCTTCAAGCGGTACTCGAACTATAACGCGCTGTTCGTGGATTATCGCAGCACTGCGGAGGAAGTCTATCCGGAATATGAGGAATATCTGAGATATTTTCTCGGAACGGAAGCATACGGCGGAAGAAAGATGCCGCTGTATTTCCGCAAACGTGCCAATGACGGCATACCGAACGTTTTCGCGGCGGGAACGGAGACAGACGAGGTCTCCTATGTGAGAGCATGTCCGCACTGCTGCAATATCCTGCCTGCTCTTGCGGGAAAGGTAAAGACATTCTCGGTCGTTGTGACCGGTTCTGACGACGCAGAGCGCAGTTTCTACATTGCTTCCGTTCTGCACCGCATTAACAGGGATATGATGTCGGGATTCGGCGCGAGCTTCATGCCAGCCGATCTGAAAACGGCGAATATGTTATATGAGCAGTACGAAGAACCGCTTTACGCAGACGGGCTTGTTCCGGAAGCGGCAGCTTCGATATCCCCGCTGGTGTATGAGTTCAGCCGTCTCGGTGCGGCGGCACCGGAGGAATGGAAGGGAAATGTCGTTACCTACAACAACGCACTGATATACATTTACAACATAGACCGCGACCTGTGCGAACGCTATCCTATGATAGCATATAACGCGATAGCACAGGCGAACGGCTTTGCGGTGATTAATGACCTTGCGCAGGCTGCGCCGTCCGATGACCCGGCTTATGATCCGTGGCTCGGATATCTCACCGACACATTCAGGAGAATATTCGGTTCTGCACCGTCGGAGATACCGTCCGCGCTGATAATGACGAAAGCGGATAAAGTCTTTGCCGACGACAAGAAATGGGCAGCAGTACTGAAAAGCGATGCTGCCGAGAAGATAGAGAAACAGTTCCCGACTTCTGCGTTCCGTTCAAGGAGCGATAAAGCGGAGGCTGTGTTAAAAATGAAAATACCGGCGTATTATACGGCATTTTCGTCACTGTTTGCGAAGGAAAGCTCAATGTACTTCACCGAAAAAACTTTCTTTGAGCAGCATGACGACGGTACTGCGGAGATAAAAGACTGCCCGATACCGGAAGCCTCGTTTGAGTGGCTGCTGTCGAGATTTTCGATACTGCCGGAAAGCGTGACAAAGAGCTTCACCATTACGATGTAATGATAATTCGCGGGTTGGTGAGGGGCAGATCCCCTTTTGAAAACCCTCTGAAAGGAAGAAACAACATTGGCAATAATGAAGAAAGCCGAGGAAGAAGCACCGGCTGTCTATCCGATAAAATGCCCGTACTGCTTCAAGACATTTGCAGCGGACGAGGTACATTTCCGCGCTCCGACGCCGAGGCACTACGCGGTCGATCAGCGGACGGGAGAGCGGGTGATCCGCGAGGACAGCATAGTTGACCGCAACCTTGCCGACTACTACCGGCAGTTCGGACGTCAGGCGCCGCGCAGATTTCCTGTTATAGCGCCGAAGGGCGGCGTGAGCGGCGACGAATACATCGGTGCTGCCGTAGGCGGCGACCCGGTAACATACAGGGACGGGGTAATGTACTCCGTAAAGAGCGAGTTCGGCGACGATACCGAAAAGCGGCTCTGCCCGTACTGCCACAACGACCTGCCGAAATCGGCGGGCTACACAAAGAGCTACACCATAGCCTTTGCGGGAGATACCGCGGTCGGCAAGACCGTGTACATCACCACGCTGATAAACCGGCTGCAGTTCCTCGACGACGGCTTCAAGTCAATGCTGATGCCGCTTACCGGGGCGGTCTCCGACAAATACGAGACCTACTACTTCACGCCGATGTACCGCGAGGGGCTTCTCCCGGAGCATACGCACGTCAACGAGGTCGTCGAGCCGCTCATATACGAGCTGCGCGTAGGAATAAACAAGATAAACGGCGACAATGTCGCGGATAAGACAGTAACGCTCACATTCTACGATGTCGCGGGCGACGGCATAAAGAACGCGGACTATGTGAACACAAGGGCAAGACACCTGAAATACGCGGACGCGTTCCTATATATGGTCGACCCGATGCAGACCGGAGCGGCGCAGAGACTCGCGGCTCTTAACGCAAACGCGAGCGCCGACTATATTCTCGGCAGGGGAGACGCGGTGAAGATACTCGAATCCTTCTTCACGCAGGATATCGATTTCAAGGATAAGCCTACTGCGATAGTTCTGACCAAGAGTGATCTGCTCAAATCCACGGAAACGACTCAGCGTTATTTCAGCCGTGACAGCATTATCTACCGGCAGTGCGAGCACAAGGGCTGGCTCGATATGGAACAGGTAACGCAGATGAATACCGAGGTACATAATTTCTTCGGCATAACCGCACCGCTGTTCCGCAAGAACGTTGACTTCATGTTCAACAATGTAGGTTATTTCGCGGTATCGGCGCTGGGCGGTCCGACCGAGACCGTAAAGACCGAGAACGGTGCGGAACGCAAGAAGATCGCCGGAGGAATACCGCAGGAGATACGCGTCGAGGAACCGTTCTTATGGATACTCGCGCAGCTCGGTATTATCCCGGATAAACCGCCGGAGGAACCCGGGCAGAAACAGACCGGCGGCGGACTGTTCAGGAGACTGTTTTCACGTTAAGTACGGTCAGATGTACATTGTGCCTGTTGACCGATATACTGCAAAGCGTAAGAATATTTATTTGGAGGAAAACCCGTTATGGCATATCAGCATTTGTTCGGAAGCGCATCCGGAGGTTCGGCGGGAGCCGGTTACAGAACTCTTGCGGCTACCGAGGAGTTCTACAACGTAATGTCCGATGACGAGCTCAGCATCTACAACAATTATTCGTTCAGCGGAGACGACCATCCGGTCAAGTTCTACTGCTGCTACAAGGAGTACAAGCAGTGCTTCATACAGTCCGCGATATCGTTCGAGTACGACTATGTCGGCAGAAATTCGTCAGTCGCTTATACCCTCGTACTTAACGACCATGAGAGCAGGCGGATACTCGAAGAGCATATCCGTCCGTTCAATACGGATATGTTCATAAACTCAAAGACCGGTGATTTTGCGCGCCCGCGAAGTGAAAAGCTGCCGTCTGTGCAGTACCGTTTTGAGGAATGCACCGAGCGCGAGCATAATGCCGCGTTCATATCAAAGTATTTCCGCAGTGACGTATTCGCGCAGTTCCTGCTTTCTCTGTTTCTGTCCGCAGAAAGCGGCAATCCGGTATTGGTGTCACTCCCCGGCACCTGTTCAGAAGCTTCCCGTGCGGCTGTCGAGCTTATGAATATCATAATCCCCGCGTTCCCGACGGAATACCGCAAGAAGCTCGGATTTATGACCCATGTTACCGACACCTACGCAGTCGAGGATATCAGCGTTTATTTCGTCAGCGGAATAGATCTCAGCCGTCAGTTCGTGAACGGTGCGTACTGCTTTGACGTATCCTCCGCAAAACCGTATATCAGCGGTGTCGATGCTGCGGCGGTAAAAGAGCATTTCGAGCTTATCCGTGCCGTGATGAGCAACATACTCTCGTATGACGACGAATCGCTCAACGGCTTCTTCAACGATATACTGCCGAAGGTGAACGCGAACGACAGATATAATCTGGAGAAGGTAAACGAGATATTCTTCATGTACAAGTTCCTTACGAGCACGGAGGACGTACAGCTCGACAGCGATACCGCGTGCCAGGTGATATCCTCGTTCTACAGCTTCTACGATATGGTTGACAACAAGGCTCAGTTCCTGAACCGCATAAATGGCTACTGGGAGAAGGAGATAGAGAAGTGCAAGGCAGGCGGTTACGCACCGAGCATGGCTGTATTCGATATAGTTGACGGCTATTACAAGACTTTCGGTGAGGACGACAGAAGACAGGCGCAGCGTATATGGTCGTTCGCGCTGATATACACTGTTGCGGAAAACAACTACAGCATATACAACCGCCTTACATCGCCGGACTACGACAATTCACAGCTTGCCGATGATGTATTCATGTACATCGCGTACATTTACATCGGATTTTTACAGCGCCGTGACAAGAATGCCGACATCGGCGCGGTATATGAAAAGATAGCGGGCGGTTACGCGGAGCGCGAGACTGCCGACGGCAGCAGCAAGCGCATTATCCGTGCGCTCGGACAGCTTGCGGATATCACGGAGAAATACTACGATGATATGGGTCTGAAAAAGAACGATCAGTACGAGCATTACTCCGCGGGATTTTTGAGATATTACGACGAACCTGTGTCGAAGATGCTCAAGGATGTACCGCTGACGCGCAAGTTCGAGCTTATGAACGAGCTTAAGACAGCTGTCCACGCGGAGAACAACCCGATATCCGCAGACGACGCAAGTCTCGGCAAGAACATATATGACCACTTCCATAACGGTTCGTTCCTGCCCGCGGTAGCAGACGGATTCACGGACGAGAGCGTTTCCGCGATCGCGGCTGACAGAAAGCTCGTATCGCAGACTGCGGATGATATCACGGAATATCCCGGACTTACGAATTTCCCGACGGTATCGCTGTTCCAGCATTTCAGTGCGATAATCAACGGCACCCGCGATCTTACCGTCCTGCATGAGCTGAGTGAGCTTGTCAACAAGCCGGAGATGCAGGAGATGCTCACCGGCTGGGTCAAGATATACTGCTCCGCTAACCCGGAATTGCCGCTGCTGCTGTTTGCAAACACAAGATGCCATATCGACGACAAGGGCATTATGGTATATGAGACAGATTTCTTTGAAACATTCAGAATGTACTATGAGGATATCGGGCGCGACAACGAGCAGATGATGCATGAGCTCAACCAGTTCGCCGGTGAGCTCGAAACGGACAGCAACCGCGCGGAATACAAGGATCTTGGTCTGTCTGCATACAAAGAACCGGCATCAAGATTTATCAACACATATTTCTTCGACAAGTCCGCAGACAAGAAGGCGTATAAGGAAAACGAATCCCGCGTAAAGAAGTACGACCGCATCAAGTTCCTTCGCACTCTCACTCCCGCCGCCGATAAGAAGCATAAGCTGTTCGGTAAAAAATAAGAACCGCAGTCCCGCAGGAAACGTGTGGGTGCGGCGCACATTCGTACAGACAAAAAAACAGAGACCGCTGTGAAATACAGCGGTCTCTGTCTGTCTGTCAAAAAGTTTACTTTTTGACAGACTTGTCCTGCGCGGACAGCGGCAGGGCTCTGCCCTGCACCCGCAAGCCCCCTTTGGAAAAGTGGGCTTGACACCCCAAACCAATGCAGGACTAAAACGCAGTTGGGTTGGTAACATTCCATACCACATAAATATAAAATGTGTTTTATTGAAAAGTTAAGACCGCTGTGAAATACAGCGGTCTGTTTTTATGGAATTTGTCATCAGCTCGGATAGCACACAAGCGATACCTGCTTGTTGTCCCAGTTGGCTGTGTAGGTGAAGTCGCTGATGCCTTTGTCGTTGACCTTGATGATTCTGCGCACCTCAATGCTGTTGATGAACCTGTTGTTCACATCATATACCTTAAGGCGGAAAATATTGGGATTGTCGAGGTCACGGCGCAGTGTAGTCATAAGTACATATCTGTTGTAGCAGTTGCCGTCGCTGCCCTCCCAGAATATCTTTGTGACTAACGGAGTACCCGTTGAGAGTATTGACTTGACCTTGCTGAAATCATCTTCGCTGTTGAGCGAGAAAGTCATTCCTCTGCCGCGGAGCGACTCGTAATAATGGATAGCGTTCAGCATCGCGTAGTCGTTCTCGCTGTATTTGGTCCGGAGTGTCGAAAGGTGGTGGTTGGGAACAAGAAGCTCCGCCTGAGTCCAGCCTGTGCCGGGTTCATCGTAGGGAACAGTGATCTTGCTCCAGCCCTTTTCCTGTGCCGCTTTTGAGTCCTCGGTCTTTATCTTGAGGGTGTCGCCGGTGCTTAAGAAATTCAGGTAACTCTCCGGCTTTAGCCACGCTTCCTGCATCGATTGCAGCAGCACCTTGCGCAAAGGCTCGGAAGTATTTATAGTGGAGCCTTCAAACGAGTAGCCGTCCTCAGTCTCCGGATTCTTGGCGGAAGGCGATACAAGGTTCCTGAACCAGTCTCTCGCGAGTGCTACCATTCCATAATCGAGGGTGGAGCAGTCGGGTGACTTGAAGTTCTGGAAGCTGAATCCGTTGAAATCGGGGTCAAAACCTGTATCGAAAAGTGTGTAGCTGTCGGGTGTGCCGTCGAGGTCGTCATCGACGATATCGTCCTTCATCGAAGCTATCATAGTTGAGTACAGACCTTCGAGGATATTCGCCTCGGAAATGGGGTAGTAGTCACCGCCGGTGCTTGCGGATATCTTTGTGAGCAGGTCGGTATCTACTTCGTTTCCGAGTCCGATAGTCATTATCGTTACATTTTTTGCTTTGGCGAGCGTTACGATATCGCTTACCGAGTACCCGCCCGTGTCAGTGGAGATACCGTCCGTGAGCAGGACTATGATGTTTCTCTCGCCCTTTGTTTCACCGCCGAAGCTTTCAAGTCCGCGCATAAGTGCGATCTCAACGCTTGTGCCGTCAAATCCGGGTCCGAGATTGCGTAT
>CACZGM010000107.1 GCA_902780695.1 uncultured Ruminococcus sp.
GTTGATATCACCGGCGCTCCGGATTATCCGACTGAGGAGTCATATATGAAATGGCACGAGGACGATGACGGAAACATACCTGTTCTGACACACAGAGGAGCCTCCTTCTACATGGTGAGGGAATCTTCCGGCATTTTTACACTTGACACGGGCAGAAACATCGAAAATCGCATCAGAGCTATGCCAATGACCGAGTACAGAGATTTCCGGTCGCAGTATGAAATATGGTGGAGCGATGTTACTGCAACTGTCGGAAAACCTGCAGGCAATGAGCGCGAGTTTGGCGACCTTACCGACATAAGGCTTGGATATACTCTTTTTGATACTGTTACTGTAAACGCGTTTATTTGCAGAGCGGATGAAGACCGTCTCGCTATTCTGATAGACCCGTCATATATGCAGGGGATACCATTGTTCTCTGACAACTGTAACAGGTTTCAATTCGGAGATACGGTCGTAATATCGGATTCCGTGCTGGTGTATTCATATATAGATAATGCATACGGCTATATGCCGGAGCTTGATAAAATTCCCGAAAACGGTTATGCTTACGCGAAAGTGACATTATTTCAGCAAAATATATGCTGGGATCATAACAATGGTTATGAAAGCGGATACAACGTCGGTGAACTCACAAAGCTGCAAGTGCTTGATACATTTACGGACATCAAGGATTTTGTATATCCCAGTGACGCACCCATGATAGATGCTGTAAAAGAGAATGCGCAGATGTCGCTGTATTATGGAGCATTGGACAGAGCTTACACCGATATATACACGGAAAACACTGTCGGCGTTAAGCTCGTTGATCTGGATCTCGACAATACCCCCGAGGTAATAGTTTCGCGTCTTAACAAGACCGGTGATGTATGGTGGGAATGGGAGATCGACGCTGATATCTATCGCTTTACCGATACAAGTCTTAAAAGAATAGGAACTCTGCCGCTGACGATAGCGACTTCGGACAGCTGTGCTGGCTATTATATCGGTAAATGTGTTCTTCCTGACGGCGGAGAAGGCTGGTTCGCATCATTCAGAAAATCACCGAGCCCGGACGAGGACTGGGGAGAGGGCGACTATATGTTCAGCATCTCAAAGGATAATATATACTACATTCCGTGCTTTACTGCGAAAACTTCGGGGCATGACAATGAATACTATTTCATGGGAACAGCGATCGAGCCGATATCCGAAGATAAAGGAAATGAATACCCCGTGCTTACATGGAACGGCATTACTGCCGAATGGGGCGGTATGCCGATGCTGTATGGAACTGCGCGGTAGGCATTTTGCAGCGAAATGATACCGACGAGTATATGCCTTGCTGATGTGCTTTATTCCAATATTCTTACCGAAAACGGAAAAGACACGGAAGTATTTGTACTTGATGTAACGGATTTCCGGAGTGCTGCCGCAAAAGAAGTTTACAATTGGTGTACCTGCGGAAACGCGGAAAAAGAGCATAAATGGTTCTTCTTACGATGAAAATACATATCGGAAACATTTCTGCGCGGATGATCATGCCGAATTGAAGCTTGACCGTCCGTTCCTGTTCACTATCTTCACGCAGAGAGGACAGCCGCTCTTTACAGGTGTTGTAAGATACCCGGATACTCACTGAAGCACAGCAGGGGATAGAGAAAAAATTTTCAGAAAAAGTGTAACCTTTGCACCGTTTTTGTCGTTTATATTTATAGAAGCTTCTGAAATGACATCGCCGGGAGGAAATATGGAAGACGAAAAGATAATCCTGCTGTACAAGGAGCGCTCGGAGGACGCTATATTCGAGACCGACAAAAAATACGGGGCACGCTGCCGCGCCACAGCATACAATATCCTGCAAAACCGTGAGGACAGCGAGGAATGTGCCAACGATACATATCTTCGTATCTGGAACGCTATCCCGCCGGCTGAGCCTTCGCCGCTTGCCGCGTTCATTTACCGCATCGTGCGCAATATTGCACTTGACCGCGTGAAGCTGCTGCACCGCAAGCGCCGTGCAGGTGAAAACTACACCGATGTTTACAACGAAATATCCGATTGCATACCCTCAGGCGAAAATGTTGCAAAAAGCGTTGAGGACAAGGAACTGACAGCGCTTATAGACAGGTTCCTCGATACACTCAGCCGCGAAAAACGGACGATGTTTCTTATGCGGTACTGGAATTTCTGCACGGTAGCCGATATTGCAAAACGGCTCGGCATAAGCGAGAGCAAAGTCAAGGTGACGCTTATGCGGACACGGGAAAAACTGCGGGAGTATCTTGTGAAGGAGGGCGTTGAAGTATGAGAACGAAAGAAGAACGGCTGCTTGATGTTATAGGAGATACAAAGGACAGGAACGTGCTTGCCACCGTGGGACACGAAAATGCTGACCCGCAAATGAAGACAGACGTACATCATGTCGAGTTCAGGGAAGTGCCGAAACTGCCGGAAAAGGATTTGAAGCGTATGCGTATCAGGAACGCCATTCTCGGCGGGTTTGCCGCGGCGGCAGTTATCGCGGGCGGTATCGTGCTGTGGAACAGCCTGCAGAATAACACGATCGGGACAAACCCCTCGCAGCAGTCTTCAACGGAGCCTGCTGTCACGATATATCAGCCGGGCGGAAGCGATGACGTTTCAGTAACGGAGGAAGACCGATTTGAGCAGATAACAGATACATCTATGCCAGAATGTGGACTTGATCCATGGACTGAAGAATACCGGAACTTTACTTTTCCGTGGAGATATGAATTTGCAGAAGTCAAAGACGGATTTATGAAATATATTGACCCCGAAAAATATATCGAATGGGGTGAAAAAGCCCATATATGGGCACAAGGTACACCATACCGTTTAGAAGAAAGTCATAATGTTTACAGCTTTATAAAATTCATGGGAATACCATGGGAAACAGCCGCGCAGGCACTTGAGGAAACCGGGTTTTCGGAAGAAGAGATCAATACCATGAAAAGTGATGATATCGAGAAGATAATCAAGCTTGAAACTTCCGAATATTCTGTTGTTATCGGTGAAAAAGTATTCTCCCCGAAGTGGCTTTATTACCACACCGGAGACGACTATACAGAAGCCGGAATTACAGCTACTCAAGTCGAGATAATGCTCCCGCTGTACGAAAAGCTCGGATTGACGGAAGAAGCGTGGGACGCTTTCAGTAGCAAGCTGAACAGATTTATCGAGGAAAACAAGAAGCACGAAGAGAAGCGAAAATACGTTATTCCGAACGACGAAACGGATATGACCGAAACTTTGATCACGGGCAACAGCGCGCTCAAGATACTCGAGGAGCGTTTCTACGGCACATGGAAGCGCACTCCCGCGACCGGCGGCGATTACGACACGCTGACATTCGCATACAACTACGGCTATGATGAGCGAAACCTTATGGGATTCGACTTCGATTTCGAGGGCTTTCACCGCCCGTTCGCAATCGGCGAGACGGACGATATATGGTATATGGAGTGCATCAACAGCGGCGAGAGCGAGGTTTTCGTCATAGAAAAGGGCGAACCGAAAGTGATGTACTGCACGGGACTTATCTATTACAACGGATATGATAACAGCCCGGCGGTCGATCTTTCGGAGGACTGGGTCTCAAGATACGAATATGAGGAAACGCTTATCGACACAACGGTCAGACCCGGCGAGATAAGCGTTCTCGGGCAGGATAAACTGTTCAGCATTTACGGAGAGGACTTCGAGCGGGTTTTACATGAAAATATCAATTCTGGCTTACGGGGTGACTACGGCAGGCATTACATAACCGGCGACGATATGATGACAGCAAAGTCGCGGCGGTATCTCGTTTCACGCGACGAAAACAGCGTTACGCTCGGCATACGCTTCTACGAGCAGAATGAGTATGAGATGTACATGAATCACGAATATCCCGTCGGCGATGACGGTGTGGAGGTTCTCGATGACAACGACGAACCGCAGCCGCCGACCGAATACTACTTCGCGGTAACGTTTAGGAAGCGCGAGAACGGCTGGACGTTCGGCTACGGGCAGCTCAGCGACGTTTACGCAGACCTGCCGGCGCAGATATACCGTTCGTCACAAATGGAACGATACGTCACGGAGCTTACACTGAACGACGTACAGCTCCGCGGCGACGAGATCATCTTCCAAAGCGGCTCGCTGCGTATCAATGACACTATGGAATACGGCAAGACTGGCATCACCGCGGAGACCGACAGTGTCGGCAGCGCATGGATAGCGGCTCTCAACGGGTTTTACACACGTACGGATATCCGTCTGTTCAATTACTCGCTGTCTGACGGGCGTGTGCTCGCGACGGTGTGGCTGCCCGCACCGGGCAAATCCGGCTGGATAGTCCTGATGTACTGCTATGACGGCGAAACGCTCAAAGCGCTGAGAAACGGCGATGGCGGACTTGAGCCGCTTGTTGCAGACATCGGTGATGTGAGGGTCGAGGGCGATATGATCTATGTTACATGGTCTGCCGACGCGGCTGCACTTGCACCCAATTCGGGAATTCCCACAGGAACAACGACTTACACCATAAGCGAGAGCGGCAATTCGCTGATCGAGGTCGATTAGATCTAAATAACCACCTCCGATGATTATGTAACCGGATATACGATAGACAACGGTGTGCTATCACAGATAAGCCATGAGGCTCCCGCTTATCTGTCGGAATAAGCGAAAACGCGGTATTTCTCCTATCAGCGGACAATGGAAATCTTAGGAAAATCAGTTGATACCGCCAAGAGAGCTAACATGACCGTTGCTGATTTTGAAGTAAAAACAGTCTTAAAAGAGCATAATTGATGACTGAAAGAGTCTTATCCTTGTGTGATACTGGGATAAGGCTTTTTCTTTTGGCCGCTTGACAAGCAGGAGAGCTTTATTATATTGCTCCATTTCAGTGCTCTCAATATTTGTCGCTTGTCGTAATCATAATACATATGAGTTTCTTTGTGATGACCGGAGTGATCATAGAGATGCGAAGATCGGTACTGATGAAATGCCTTGTTACAGAGGCAGTTAGGAGGAACTATGAAAGCTAAAGCAAAGTATTTGGACAAAGAGATCGAATTTGAGGGTACGGTTGTTGACGGGAAGACGATAATACCACATTCGGTGCTGCAGAAACTCGCGTATGAGAACTGCGTCGGATATCACTACGACTGTTTGTTCAATAACGGTTGGAACGCCGTTTTCATGTGTACGGCTTCATTTACAGACAAGTTGGGTGTTTCCCATACTGCACAGTCGATAGGTGAAGCCAATAACAAGAACCTTACCAATGACATCGCAAGAATGTATCCCAACGCAATGGCTTCAAAGAGAGCTTTTGACAGGACTCTGATAAGGTTATTCGGGTTTAAGGACACATATTCCGATAGTGAGGATGTTCAGAGTCCAAAATCTAAAAAGGCGGCTCAGGTCGCAAGTGAAACAAGTTTGTATCCTGATTCGCCGATCATTGACTTTTCTGATGTGGAGGAAGAAAAGCCGGCAAAAGTTACGGAAGACATGTCAGAAACAGCAGAGACCGTAATAGGTGGGATGGCGGAAAGGCATATTGCTGAGCCGATAAAGAATATGGCGATACCGGCAAATGCTACCCCTTTTGAGGTAGTATCATCTGATGATGAGTATGAGGAAGAACTTGAAATTGCGGAAAGTAATCTTTTTGCCTTGCCTTCAATAAACGAGACGATCGTCGATACAGACATAAAGGTTGCGCCTAAGGCTGATTCCGAGTACGAAAGTGCCGAAGAAAGCTATCCTTCATTTCTCGACACGGTCGTTGCCGTTGGCCCCTATAATAAGAAAGGGATCACGGTCAACCAGTTGTACGATGAAGATAAGAGCGCACTGCAGTGGATAGCTGAAAGCAGGATAAAGGGTAAGCTGTTTGAGCAGCAGCGTGAAGCCGCGATCAGAACTATTGAGTACAGGAAAGGAGCTTGATTATGGACGATTATATCCATACGGAGATAACTGCGGATTTTATACGGAAGGCGTTTTCGGAATGTGAACACATAATGTTCTATGACCTTGAAACGACAGGACTTGACCCGCATGAGTGCAGGATCATCGAGTTCTCGGCAGTAAAGTTTGATATCTGTAAGCCTGCTTCGGTATCTGAGCCGGTTGTCCTGAAGGAAAGCAACAAGGTTACAGTATCTTGATTTTCGTTTGCTAGACTTAATGGCGTATTCCCAATAGAATCAGAAGTGCTTAAATCAATATTTTCTACTTGTAAAATAGATTTAGTAAGCCAATACTTTTTATTATATGTTGTTAGTTGCAGTATATTGTCAACATTCGGCTCAACACCCGATTCAAGCAATGTAGTGACAATTTGGGACTTACGATATTCGTCTAAACCAGAGTCGAAACACGCACAGTAAAGAGCAGTCTCATCCTCGCAATAATTTATATCCAAATCAGGGTTGTTTGCAATTATCTCTTCTATCCACTCAATATTTCCATTCATTATAGCTGTTTTGTACTGCTTCGTCGCTTCACCGTTCAGAACATTATTTGCTACAACATTTGTTCTGAATTGGAACACTTTGCCCAGATCACTGCACCCCGACAGCACCATACACGCCGCAAGTGCTGCACATATCAGAGCTTTTCTTTTCATCGCCGACCTCCTTTAACCATTATATGTATATTAACCTGTTATATCGAGAACCGCGCCCATATCACCGCTCGAAACTGCCGTAGCGGGAGCTTCTGCGGCAGCCGGAGCGTCGATCTCAGCTATCGCGTCACGCTGGGCAGCATACAAAGCCTGCGCAGTGGGGTTAAGATTTTCGACCCACGCATTGCTTTCCTCGTTCAGCTTATCCTGCTTTTCCCGGTATCCCCGTTCTTCGTCCTCGTCCCATTCGGACTTGTGCTTTTTACGTTCTGCGACCTGCGCCATCATTTGCGCAGTCTTGGCGAACTGGTACATATCCTTGTCGTATTCCATAAGCCTGCGCTCGTCACCCGGCGGGACGATGTCGCCCTTTGCCATATTCCGGTAAACGGTCATAGCCTTCGCCATATCCTCGGCGTGCTTCTTCTCCGCTTCGGAATTGGCTTTGGTCGTCGCCATTTGCGCCTGCATCATATACGCATCGTTGAACGCTTTCTTGTCTTTTATCATCTGCTCTTTTGCAGCATCGGTCAGCATATACTGCTCGCCGTCATCGCCGTTTATCAGATTGCTCTGTTTGTCCTGCGGGACTTCCTGTCCCTCCTGGAGCTTTACAGCCTCGTACTTGTGAACATACGGCGATATGTTGAATGATACACCTGTCATATCCACACCTCCTTGCAATGTTTCCGCAGATAGGCATATTTATCCATTAGTTATATCGGCAGAAATCTATGAAACTTTAGCGTTTGTGAGATGTATTATTATAGAGTTACCGTGAAACACACTATATCCGCGCTAACGATAGCATACATTTCACTAACAGTAAACGGAACCGATGCCATTAAAATCAGAAACAAGCGCACAAGCCAAAACCTGTGCGCTCGATTTTTATTCCAAACATCTCATAGACTCACATATATCAATTACATATTCTGATAAGATATCCTTTTTGTCATGTCACCATACCGGTAGGGAAGATATAGCAAAGACCGATAAGCCTCTTACCGTTGAAACGCCGAAGCTTACGGTGACCATCTGCCCCGGATACATAAGCCTTGACGAGTATCTGGCCCAGGCAACGGACTGCTTCAGATCAGGCAGTTTCGATGCGGTCCTGTCTGTACTTCCTGTGGAGGAAATGGCTTCAGTCATAGGAAAGACACCTTTCGGCATCGTCGACAGCTATAACACGAGAAATCTCCAGCTGTTCACAAATACCGGGTCACTGAAGTACGTGGTAGGCAAATTCAATTCACTTGTAGGGCCTGCATTTGCTCTCATGCTCAATGCGGTCACCGGCAACGGCGATGATTTCAGGGAAAACGGAAAGGCCATAAAGGTCACCCAGGGGTTCTGGATCTCGGCCAGCCCGGAGGATTATCTGAATAAGTACACGCTTTCTGCCAGTGCCGCGCTGAATGCCTACAGCTTTGAAGACCTGTCAAAGGTGGTCAGGATATTCAACAAGGACGCAAACCTCAACGAACTCGTGGCGCTTGCCGAAGCCTGCTCCTATAGAGCAGTGCTTGCAAGAAGAGGCCAGTAAAAAACACTTGACATCACCCAACGGGTTTTGTATAATTCGTCTCTTAAAAAGCTAATCGCATAAACAGTTAATAATATGGAGGAAAGAACAAAAATGAAGAAGAGTTACAAGATCGACGTCGATTGCGCAGCATGCGCTGAAAAGATGGAAGTTGCAGCAAAGGAAACTCCGGGAGTAAAGGATGCTGTAGTCAGCTTTATGACCCTCAAGATGAAGGTCGAGTTCGAAGATGACGC
>CACZGM010000108.1 GCA_902780695.1 uncultured Ruminococcus sp.
AAGCCTCCTCACCGTGCGCCAGCACGCTTTCGGAGCCTCTCCTTGCTCTCGGCACAATTATCTCATTTTCTCTTTTCAAAGCGGTTTTTAGAGGTGCCCATAAGAAAACGGTCAGGAGGAGATCATGGACAACAGGTCTGACAAGCTGAAAGTTCTTGACCGTGACACGGTAAAGTACATAGCTATCTTCTTTATGTTCTGGGGGCATCTTTTTGCATGGCTGACGCTTATGCGAGAGCCGGGAATAAGCGACCCGTATTCGGTCATGCCGCTCTGGCAGAACATAATCTCTCACTCTTCCCTGCTCTGCCCGCCGGTAATGTTCTTCATGATAGCGGACGGCTACAAATATACCCGCGACAGAAAGAAGTACGCGCTGCGCCTGCTGATATTCGCCTGCATAACCCAGCCGTTCGACTGGCTCGTCTGGGTACCGGTAAACGGCTGGCGGACAGCCAACGTGATCTTCACGCTGTTCTTCGGACTGCTGGCGATAATGGCATGGGAGAGCGGACTGAAAAAGTGGCAGCGGGTACTGCTCGTTATCCTGTGCTGCGGCACAACGCTTCTTATTGCGTCCGACTGGGAGATATTCGGCGTACTTTTCATCTTCTTTCTGCACCTTTACCGCGAAAGACCTAAAAAGCGGCTTATCGCTTATCTGATCATTCTTGCGTTATGGAAAGGGCTTGCATTTTTCTGGCAGATACTCGGCGGTACGCTTGACGGCGCTGCGGTATTCAACGGCGTTATGGACATACTGTTCGTTATGCTCGGATATATCCTTATGACGGTGTTCTGCAGCGGAAAAAAGGGAAAGCACCCGCTATTCGGGAAGTGGTTCTTCTACGTCTTCTATCCGCTCCACTATCTGATAATATGGCTTGTATTCGTACTTGTGCCGTAAAGACCGCTGTCTTACCCGTTCATTTATCAGCCGCACAGACATCAGGATCCCGTCACGATTCAGATACGCAGCCGCCGTGTGGCTGCACCTCAAATATTCATTATTCATTATTCATTTTTCATTGAAAAAGGGGCGATACTATGCCGTTTTTGCCCGTATCCCGCAAGGATATGCAGGAAAGAAATATCGGACAGCTGGACTTTATATGCATAACGGGTGACGCGTATGTAGATCACCCGTCATTTGGCATTGCCATAATCTCGCGGCTGCTTGAAAGCTTCGGCTGCACCGTGGGAATGATCGCACAGCCCGTTTCTGACGATGATTTTAAAAGGCTCGGAGAACCGAAATACTGCTTCATGGTCACGGGCGGAAATATCGACAGCATGGTGTCGAATTACACCGTCGCGCTGAAGAAACGCAACGACGACGCGTACAGCGCAGGCGGCATCGGCGGGAAACGTCCCGACAGAGCCGTGATAACGTACTGCCGCAGACTAAAACGGCTGTTTCCGGAAACGGAGATAGCAATAGGCGGACTGGAAGCCTCTCTGCGCAGATTCGCGCATTACGATTACTGGGACGACTGTGTTATGCAGTCGATACTCGTTGACAGCGGCGCGGAGCTGCTGATGTACGGCATGGGCGAGCTGACGGTCACGGAGATATGGAATCATTTCAAGGCAGGCGACAAGCTCCGCGATATGCATGACATACGCGGCACCTGCTACCTCACCGAGCCGGTAAACACACCGATCGGCGCAGTACAGTGCGACAGCTTCGAGCTTGTCCGCGACAACAAGAAAGCCTACGCGAAAGCCTGCCGCAAGCAGTATGACGAGCAGGACGAGGTGTACGGACGCACGATAGTGCAGCGCCACGGCGATATGATGCTCGTTCAGAACCCGCCGCAGCGCAGCCTTACACAGTCCGAGTTCGACCGCGCATACGAGCTTCCGTATATGCGGGCATATCACCCGATGTACGAAAAGGAAGGCGGAGTTCCGTCAATAAAGGAAGTCGAGTTCTCGATAACCCACAACCGCGGCTGCTACGGTTTCTGCAACTTCTGCTCGATAGCGCTCCACCAGGGACGGCGCATACAGACAAGAAGCGCGGAGTCTGTACTGAACGAGGCAAGGGAGCTTGCGGCTTCCCCGAAATTCAAGGGATATATACATGACGTGGGAGGTCCGACTGCGGATTTCCGTTTCCCGTCCTGCGAAAAGCAGATAAAAAGCGGGCTGTGCAAGGGCAGAAAGTGCCTTGCGCCGTCGCCATGTCCCAATCTGAAAGTCGATCATACCGAGTATCTGTCGATATTGCGGAAAATGCGTGAGATAAAGAACGTGAAGAAGGTTTTCGTGCGCTCCGGAATTCGGTACGACTATCTTATCGAAGACAAGAACGACGAATTCATGAAAGAGCTTATAGCAAACCACATAAGCGGACAGCTGAAAGTCGCTCCGGAACACGCCAGCAACAGGGTGCTCGACTATATGGGCAAACCGCATATAGAGGTATATGAGCGCTTTGAGAAGAAGTTCTACGATATAACAAAAGGCATGGGAAAAGAACAGTACCTTGTGCCGTACCTCATGTCCTCGCACCCGGGCTGCACGATGAAGGACGCTGTCGATCTCGCCGTATTTCTGAAAAAGCACAATATCCGTCCGGAACAGGTGCAGGACTTCTACCCTACTCCGGGAACGATATCCACCGCGATGTTCTATACAGGGCTCGACCCGTACACGCTCGAACCGGTGTATGTTCCCCGAAAGTACGAGGAGAAGAAGCTCCAGCGAGCGCTTCTCCAGTATTACAAGAAAGAAAACCGCGATCTTGTGGAAAAAGCACTTACGATCGCGGGGCGGCGTGACCTTATCGGAAGCGGCGCCGGCTGTCTGATACCGGCGGCTCCCGGAGGAAGAAAGGACGCGGGCAATGAAGCAAAACGTCCAGGACAAAAGAGCGGAAGACCGCATAATACACCAAAGGGCGGCAGAAAGAAAAATCGTTAGGGCGCTGCTGCCCGTCATAATTCTGCTTATCGCGCTTGCCGCGGTAATGATATGGCGGTTCTGCGGCAATACCGGACAGCCTCAGCCGCTTCCCGGCTCCGGCACCGCGTATGTGTATTTTATAGATGTCGGACAGGGTGACTGCGCACTGATACGTTCCGGCGAAACGGACATACTGATAGACAGCGGAGAATATGACCGCTGTACGGACGTATTCCGCACGCTTGATTCTCTCGGAGTACAGGAACTCGACTATGCTGTGATATCTCACCCGCACTCCGACCATATGGGCTGTATGTTCAGGATAATAGAGGAATACGGCGCGGGAACGGTGATAATGCCGGAGATACCGGAGCAGATGATACCGGTGAATGTGTCTTACACAGAGCTTATGGCGGTCATAGAAAGAAATGATATCCCCATAATTTACGCGAAAGCGGGAACGACTGTTGATCTCGGAGAAGCGGGAATGCTGGATATAATTGCTCCGGTAAGGACTTACGAAGATCTCAACAACTTCTCCGCCGTATTGCGGTACCGCTTCGGAGATGCCGGTTTTCTGTTCTGCGGAGATATTGAAAAGGAAGCGGAGCAGGATATCGTCTCGGCGGGCTGTGACATATCCGCAGATGTGATAAAAGTTCCGCACCACGGAAGCGGTACATCGAGCACACGAGCTTTCGTGAACGCGGTCTCTCCACGGTACGCGGTATTTTCCGCCGGACAGGAGAACGACTTCGGTCACCCGCACGCCAATATAGTAAGGCTGTACGAATCACTCGGCTCGGAAATATTACGCACCGATCTTAACGGAACGATAACGTTTATTACCGACGGACACAGTATAAATACAGAAAAGAAAAGACCAATGAATTCAGCTCATTCATTGGTCTTTCTGTTTGTCTGTCACACGCAGAGAAAACTACGACAGAAACGCGAGAACATCGGAGGCGTTTGTGTCGGGTTTTACCTTCGGCATGACCTTTGTTACAATGCCGTTCTCATCTATGATGAAAGTCGTCCGGACAATGCCCATTGACACCTTGCCGTAATTCTTCTTTTCCTGCCATACTCCGTAGGCCTCTATCGCCTGTCTTTCCGGGTCGGAAAGAAGTATGAAAGGCAGTGAGTATTTCTCCGCGAACTTCGAGTGTGAAGCCGCACTGTCACGGCTTATGCCTATGACCGTAACGCCGAGCCTGCGGAATTCTGCGTACTCTGCCGCAAACGCGCAAGCCTGTCTTGTGCAGCCCGACGTGTTATCGCGGGCGTAGAAATACAGTACGACTTTTCCTCCGCGGAAATCAGAGAGCGACACGCTGCTGCCGCTGCCGTCGGCAAGTGTGAAATCCGGAGCCTTCATTCCTTCTTCGATCATTTCATATTACCTCCATATTTAGTATTTGCACGCTGTTTTTCTGTCCTTTGCTTTTTTTATTGTACACCTGTTTTCGCAGAAAGTCAACAGGGATATGGATGCTGTACGATATGGGTATTGTAAAACACAGCGGATTATGTTATAATAAATATAGAGTACTCACAAAAAATGTGCGGTACAGCCGGAAACCCTATCAGCCAAAAACCGGATCTGCACGGAGGTGTGATATGCTGGGCTTCAATAACGAATTCTATAAAAAACTGTTCTACTCGCTCGACAACAATTCCGTTCTTATGAAAGTCGAGAAGGACGGTACATATTACCCGGTATGGTGCTCAAAGGAATTCACCGATATGATGGAGGGGTCAATGGAGGATTTCATCCGCCTTGAGACAGGCGGCACGATGAAAACCATTCATCCCGATGACAGGGACGCGGTATCGTACCTGTTCAGACATCACATAACCCGCGATGCCAAAAACACCCTGACAGTCCGTAAGCTGACCATGTCCGGCAAATGGATATGGGTCTGCATAAACTATGCGTTCATAAATAACGGCGACGATGTTTACGCTTACTGCACCTACTTCGATGTGTCTGAGCTGAAGGAGAGCCAGAACCGGACGGAAGCCATGTACAACGAGCTGAACCGTGAACTTACAGAGCTTGCCGACGACAGCCTTGCCGCACTGCGCTCAAATGTCACCAAAGGCATAATTGAGGAAGTCCACGGACGCGACCTTTATGCTGCGGACAAGGTCGGCGCAAAGGCAGCGGATCTTATACAGGCGCGTCTTGACAATATGCCTATCGAAGCCGACAGAAAAAAATATATCGAAACATTCAATCTCGAAAGGCTGAAGGAGCGTTATTATCTCGGCGAAGGTCCCATATCTCTTGTGCTTTTCACAAAGCGTCAGTCCGGACGGCACTGTTTCATCAAATATTACGCCTCAATGCGCAAGGATCCGCAGACGGGCGATATCATCGTGTTCGGAGTGGAGACGGAATACAACTCCGAGAAGGTTACCGAGGTACTCAATTCAAAGGTGCTCGCACATCAGTACGATATGGTAAGCTATGTCGTGAACGGCACATACGGCGTGGTTATCGGTGACCCGGACAATGCCCGCAAAGGAAACATTTTCCCGCGGAAGAACAGCGGCTCATATATGGACTATATATGCGATCAGGTCATACCCGCGGCATCGGTCAAGCACCACGACAGGGACAGGCTGCTTGAAGCGCTTTCTCCGGAAACGGTGGAGAAAAAACTCGAAGAGAGCGAACCGTACACCTGCGACATTGTCTGTGAGATAGACGGCGAGATATACAACAAGCGGTTTGCTTTCTACGCTGTTGACAAGGAAACAAAATTCTATATACTGCTGAAAAGTGACATCACCGATGTTATCAGAGAACAGCAGGAGCGCAACGAAGCGCTGACGCTCGCGCTTGAAGAAGCAAAACAGGCCAATATAGCCAAGACCGCGTTCCTGTCAAATATGAGCCACGAGATACGAACACCGATGAACGCGATAATCGGGCTTGACAACATAGCGCTGAAAGAAAAAAACCTCTCTCCGGAAACAAGAGAGCAGCTTGAAAAGATAAACGGCAGTGCCCAGCATCTCCTCGGGCTGATCAACGGCATACTGGATATGAGCCGCATAGAAAGCGGACGAATGGTGCTGAAAAGTGAGGAGTTCAGCTTCGGTTCGATGCTCGATCAGATAAACACGATGATAGACGGGCAGTGCCGCGAAAAGGGACTGACCTATGAGTGCCGCGTGAACGGTGAGCTTGCCGACTTCTATATCGGCGATGATATGAAGCTGAAACAGGTGCTTATCAACATACTCGGAAACGCGGTGAAATTCACGCCCGCGGGAGGCTCTGTCACCTTCACGACAGAGAATGTCGCGCAGTACGGCGATCAATGCACCCTGCGGTTTATAATACAGGATACCGGCATAGGAATGGACGAGGAATATCTTCCGCGGCTGTTCGAGGCTTTCAGCCAGGAGGACGGTGCCGCCACGAACCGTTACGGCGGTACGGGTCTCGGAATGGCGATAACCAAAAATCTTGTCACGATGATGCACGGGAATATCTCGGTAAAGTCTAAAAAAGGCGAGGGCAGCGAGTTCACAGTCAATGTCACGCTGAAAAAGTCCGACAGGAAGAATTCCCCTGCCGGAACAATAAGAACGCAGGATATGAAGGTGCTTGTCATAGACGACAGCAGGGACGACTGCGAACACGCAAGGTCGGTGCTTGAGAGCCTGGGCATTTCGGCGGATATCTTCACATCAGGCAGCGAGGCGACAGAGCACGTCCGGCTCGCAGCGGCGCGTCACGAAGCCTATGACCTGATCCTCACGGATATGCGTATGCCGGAGTGCAACGGCATTGAGGTGACACGCACTCTCCGTGAGATAACCGGCAGCGGCTCCACGGTAATAATCCTCACCGCTTACAGCTGGGATGATATCGAGAAAGAAGCGCTTGAGGCGGGCGTTGACGGATTTATGGCAAAGCCGCTCGCGGCAGAGAACGTAATGAGCAGCTTCGGCAAAGCGTTGAGCGCGAGAAAAGTATCACCCGCGAAAGAAAAACGCAAAGCCGACCTTAACGGCAAGCACATCCTGATCGCGGAAGACGTTCAGATCAACGCGGAGATAATGAAGAAGATACTTCGCATGAAGGGAATGACCGCCGACCACGCCGTGAACGGAAAGCTCGCTGCCGAGATGTTCGCGGCAAGCCCGGAAGGCTATTATTCCGCGATACTTATGGACATTCGTATGCCGGTAATGGACGGGCTTTCGGCTGCTTCCGCCATTCGTGCGTCCGAAAGACATGATGCCGGCACCGTACCGATAATAGCAATGACCGCCAACGCGTTCGACGAGGATGTGCAGAATTCCCTTCAGGCCGGCATGAACGCACATCTCTCCAAACCCGTCGAGCCCGATAAGCTGTATGCTACCCTCGAAGAGCTGATAGAGAGTTATTGAGGGAGCCTGAGACGGGACTATACCCTGCTCCCCCGCCTTCTGTCCGTCCAAAAATGATCTTCTGACATACAAAAAAACAGCCTCCGTTATCGGAAGCTGTTTTTGTATCAGCCAATCGGCAGTATGGGCGATGTGCCTACGATCAGACCGTCGCTCGTGACTCCCTGATCGGAGCCGTCCCATGCGAACGTCTGAACGTCCCAGCCGGCAGTAGTGTCAAATCCCGGGAAGTTAGCCACAGGTGTATTCTGACCGTTCACAAAATACAGAGCAAAGCAAACTCCGCCGACAAGACGGAACCTGACATAACCGTTCTCCAGTTCAGGAAAAGCGTTGGCAAGATGACAAGCAAGGCGCTCTTCCGCATTGGAGCTGCCCATTTTCTGCTCATCGGCTCGGGACTCCCCGTGTCCTGTCCACTTTGTGTTGAACTTCTGAAGGAACACAGTTTTGTCCGATGTGTCAAGTGACCAGTTACCGTTCGTGACAGCGATATCCACGTCGCATACGGCAGTGCGGGACAGGAACATTCCGTAACCGTCACAGCCTGCCTGCGTCATGAAGTAGGACACATTGTCACGCATCTTTCCCGCAGTGGAATTCGCGCTTCCGACGTGCGAACGCGTAACATAGCCTATCATGGTCGGGATAAGGATCGCCGCAAGTACACCTATTATCGCAATTACGACAATAAGCTCAACCAAGGTAAAGCCTTTTTTATTCAGTTTTTTCATTTTTCTCTCCAGTATGAACAAACAGATAGGTGAAAACTATCAAATCATGCGGTAGCTTTTAATTCCGCAGTAGTATAGAAGATAGCGCCTGCGTTGCACATCTCCAAAGGATATGAACAGCAGTAATCGCCGCTTCCCATAATACAGTTGTCACGAAGGGTAATATCAATTCCGGCTGCATCGACATTCAGCCA
>CACZGM010000109.1 GCA_902780695.1 uncultured Ruminococcus sp.
TGTATCTGTCTGCCGGATAAGGCGGTAACCGAACGGTTCAGCGATATGACGAGCTTGTCGTCGCTTTCGCTTGAGAACGAGACCGTGGAAGTGGGCGAGAAACCGCATTCTACAGCAAATGCGCCGTTCCTGCGTACAGCTTCTATCTGACTTCGGTTGTCGGCGTTGATTATGACGGTGCTGTTCTCCGGAAGCTCTGTGGGCAGAACAGCGCTGCGTTTCGCGATGATGACGGGAGTGCCGATCCCTTTTGTAACAGGAGAGCGGCTGTCAAAGCATATCAGTTCATATCCTGTACCGAAACCGGATATCCGGTTCCCTTTAATATACAGGATGCGGTATGTTTTGGCAAGCACGTTTACTATAAGCGTTTCGAGCGCCCGGTCACGCGGATCTCCAATTATTATAATCTCTGTCATTTCGCCACCCTCTTTCCTGTAGTATTTGCAGAAAATACAAAAAAATCCCGCAATTACGGAAAACCGGTTTCATAAGAAACTTTCCGTAATTGCGGGATATTTTTAATAGGATAACGGTCTTTGAAGTTCTATTATCTCTCCGCCGAAGAAATCGGCCTCTTCCTTGTCGTGTGTGACGAGAATGACTGTCTTTCCGGCAGTACGCTTTTTGCAGTATTCCATTACAGTTCGTTTGGTATCGCTGTCAAGCCCTTTGAAAGGCTCATCGAGAAACAGGATATCCGGCTCATAAACCAGAGCGCGGAGTAGGGCAGTGCGCCTTTTCATTCCTCCGCTGAGTTCACGCACAGGCTTGTCCGCACAGCCGCCGAGTCCCACGGCTTCAAGTTCTGCGTCGAAGCTTCTTTTTCTGCCGGGTACGACAAGACGCAGATTTGACTGCACGGAGAGGTTTTCGCAAAGTCTGTCCTCCTGAAATACGGCTCCTGTACGGGCTTGGTTTCCTGTGACGGTTCCGCTGTCCGGTGCAAGAACGCCCATAAGCATTGACAGCAGGGTAGATTTGCCGCAGCCGGATGCGCCCATTATAACAGTTGTACAGTTCTCCGCAAATTCGTGGGTGAAGCTGTCGATGACCTTGTTATCTCCGAAACATTTCGTTATATTATCTGCTCTCAATGCCATAAGATCACCTCTTTACAGCTTCTCAATGCGCTTTACGGCAATATCCGTAAGCAGCAGGAGAAGCCTTTCCGTTATCAGACTAAGTATGATTATAACAAATGTCCATGCGAAAAGATCGGCTGTTTCGAGATATATTTTTGAATTATACAGTTTCTCGCCTATGGATCCTTTCGGCGTTCCGATAACCTCCGCAGCCACTCCGGATTTCCAGCAAAGACCCACGGCAAGATGCACAGCAGAGCGGAAATACGGCATTATCTGCGATAGGTAAACTCCCACGAACCGCTTGAACGGCGATATATGGAAAATATCAGCCATTACTTTGAGTTTGGGGTCGGTGGCGCGAATGCCCTCAAACACATTTGAGTAAACGACAGGTACCGCAATAAGCAGCGTGATCAGTACGGACAGATCGGCAGAGGATATCCATATCAGCGCGAGAATTGTGAAAGAAGCGACCGGTACGGCTTTTACGGCGGTGATAAGAGGGGAGAACAGCTTTTCAAAAAAGACAAATTTCCCGGAGAGGACAGCAAATACCACACCTATGACCGTGCCTGAGAAAAAACCGAGCATTATCTTACCCGTTGAGAACAGCACACTCGAAAGAAATGTATTTTCGGGAATAAGCTCAATAAGGCGATGAGCGACTTCAACGGGTGAAGCGAGCAGAAGGCTCTTTCCGACAAGCATTGCTGCCGCCTGCCATACCAAGATCCAGAAGACTACGGTTCCCGCTGTAATCAGCCTTTTTTTCATGCCGTTCACCTCTTTCCCGAACAGCACAGTACCCCGCGGGAGGGCGGGGTACTGCGTTAATTGGTTTTACCGAAATCAGCCTATATAGTAGAAATCGTCTCCGGGGAGCTTTCCGCCTACAGATTTGGGCTCCGAGTCATAGAGCACCTGGAGATATCCGGAAAGCTTCTGCTTCATCTCCTCGCCGCTGATAAAAGTAATATTGCAGGCGGGAAGCGCTTTTTTGGCAATAGCCTCGGGAACTATATCGTACTTGCCGACAAGAGCCGCAGCGCCGTCGATATCGGAATTGACATAATCAACGGAAATTTTGTAGCCATCCATGAAGGCTTTGACCTCATCGGGCTCAGCTTCGATAAAGTCCTTCCTTGCAACAACTACGCCTGTGAGCATAGAGCTACCGTTGTCGAGCTTTTCCCATTCATCGGTAAGGCTCAGTGCTGTTCTTATGCCTTCGTTCTTTACCATTGCGGTAGTAACGAACGGCTGCGGGAGCATAGCTATGCCGCCCTCTTCTTCAAGTATTGCGGTGACACATTCCGCGTGTTCGGTCTTCCATTCGATGTTCACATCGTCCTTGATGCCGTTTGCTTCAAGGAGGTAATTGAGTGCGAATTCGGGAGTAGAGCCCTGACCGCTGGCATAGATCGTCTTGCCCTTAAGGTCTGCGATGCTGTTGATATTCTCGGTCCCGTTCTCTACTATATAGATAACACCGAGAGTGTTTATAGCGAGTACATCGATCTCGCCATCTGTCGTATTGTAAAGCACGGAAGCAAGGTTAGCGGGAACGCAGGCGATATCCGCTGTACCCTGGATGAGCATAGGTGTTATCTCGTCCGGAGCAGCGTAGATCTCAAATTCGTATCTGCTTACGCCGCTTTCTTCACAGTCGTTCATGAGCTTGGTCAGTCCCATTGCGGTCGGACCTTTAAGAGCCGCGATCTTTACTGTCGATGTATAGGGGGTATCTCCTTCGATCTCATCTTCCTCGACTTCTTCATCTTCGATGATCTCGCCGCTTTCCGCATCAACGACTTTTTCACTTTCGCTTGCGGGCTGTTCTTCGGTCACGGGAGCCTCGGTGTCCTCTGTCGTGGTAGTCTCCGGTGCGGGAGCAGCCGATGTTGTTGTGTTTGAGGTGTTTCCGTTCGAGCAGCCTGCTGCAGCGAACATCATTACCGCCGCGAATAACGCGGTGATTTTTGCTGTCTGTTTTTTCATTTTTTTCACCTTTCTTTTAATGAAAAAGCGCCGATACATATTCCTCGGAATACGCAAAGGCGCAGTAATATCATATCCGTGCCTTTCATTTCAATGCCGTGAGGTCATTTCGATGTCGGAGTTTTTCCTTTTATTCCTTGCGGTCGGACATATCCTTCCGTTCGGTGTACTTGCATTATAGCAGAAAAACATCTTATTGTCAACAGATTTTGATATTTTTATAACAAAAACGTACTGATAAACCGGTCAATTATAATCTGTCATTCCCGAAATGAGAAAACAATCATAGTTTTGCGAATTCCTGCGCCCAGTAATAGTATGTATCATTGCCGATCTTTAATACCGAAAGACCGAAAGCACAGCATTCATAATCCGGACTCAGGATATTCTCGCGGTGGGATTCGGAATCCATCCACGCCTTGAATACCTCCTCCGGCGTGTCGAACATATTGAGACCGTATGCGATATTCTCTCCGCATTTCTTATAAACTATACCTACATCACGGAAAGCGGTGCTGAATCTTGCTCCGTCCGGACGGGTGTGAGAGTAGTAAGAAGATATCTCATCTGTCCTGATCCTGCATACATCGTGGACTCTTGCGGAATACCACAGTTTTTGAACGCCGGCCTTTTCTCTTGCCTCGTTCACAAGCTCGAACAGCTTGAGATAAACACTGTCGTCAGTGGAGAAAGTGCCTCCGCCGACATTTATGAACGGTGTCTTTGACGTTCCGGAGGTAGTATTGCTTGTCGGAGCCGTCGTCTTCGCAGTTGTTGTGGTTTTGGCTGTTGTGGTCGTCTGTACCGTGGAAGTTGTTGTCTCGGTTGCTGCCGATCTGGTCGTTTCCGCTGAAAGTGACGTTGTGGTTATCGGCGGAGTCGTCGTTCTCTGCCAGGTGGTCAGAGTTGTGGCTGGGGTTACCCGTGTTTCGTAAGAGCGCGATGTCTTGCTTCCGGTTATGATGTATGTCTGTGTAGGAGCCGTGCTATTGGCAGCGTCGGGTGCGATGCTTGTTTCCGGGCTTAGCGGTGTTGTTTTCGCGGTGCGCAGGCTTTCGAGTTCCTCGGAAAGCAGAGTCACTTCGTTAAGATTGCCGATAGTCCCGACAGGCAGTATATCGGGAGCGGAAAGTGCCGATGTTTCTGCCGGTATTTTTGTTGTATCGGGATAAGATACCGTGACATCAGTAGGAGCAGCTTCCGCGGTAGGAACAGCTGCGTTCTCCATGGGATACATCGTTTCCAGCAGCTCATTGCCGGCAAGCGTTACCTGCGGGGTGTCATTTTCACTCTCGTCGGCGTAAGCGACCGCACCTTCGAGAATATCGGAAATGACAACGGGTTCGGGAGTCGATGTATTGCTTATATTGGTATATATGAGAAAAGCGGAAAGGAGCACGGAGCTTGACAGTACAGCTGTAAATCCGCGTATTGAGTTTTTCTGTCTGCGTGTCAGCATACCGTATCTCCTTTCATTGATATTTAGGGACCCTCTAAAAACCCATTTGAGAGAAAAAGAGCTACTTGCACCGATAGCTGCGTCAAGCCTCCTCACCGTGCGCCGGCACGCTTTCGGAGCCTCTCCTTGCTCTCGGCACAATTATCTCATTTTCTCTTTTCAAAGCGGTTTTTAGAGGTGCCCTTTAGTAAGAACCCATAGCCGGGGACCGGATAAGAGATCCATATTTATTCATAAGTTATATTTTACGATAAACCTCGTGATTTGTCAAGATATAGATACTCTTTTCCGAAAAATAACAATATATGCTAATTGTTAGGTTTTATGCTTTATTATAACAGTGGAAAAGTAATGACGATTTGTTGATAATGCCGAAAAACTATCCTAATTTTTGTAAAAAACAAAAAAAGGTTGACAAGCAGGAGGGGTTCTGCTATAATTTATAGGTAATATTTTGGCTATCTGTACCTATTTATATACTAATTCAGTCCGGGAGGTTTCCTCGCATGAGCGAACAAGAACAGACAATAGATTTGAGAGTGCTCCTGAAAGTGCTTCTGGAGCACCTTATTCCGATAATCGCCGTAACGCTGGCGGCAGCAGCTATCGGCTTCTCACTCGCAAAATTCGTTATTCCGAAGAAGTATACGTCGGAAGCGCTTATGTATGTCGAAAATACGACAAACAAGCAGGAAGACACCACACTGAACATAAACGATATCAACGTTGCTCAGAAGCTCGTAAATACCTGTCAGATCATATTCAAGAGCAATAAGCTCCTCGGGGATCTGAGCGCTTCTCTCAACGGTGAATTTACCGTGGAACAGCTCGACGGAATGATAAACGTACAGTCCGTCAACAACACAGAGGTGCTTAAGGTGTCCGTTACGGCGGGTTCGCCCGATGCCGCCTACAGGGTAGCGAAGAAGTTCACGGAGCTCTCTAAGGTAGAGTTCATCAGGGTTATAGAGACAGGCTCCATAAGAGATGTTGACCCCGCCCGTGAGCCTGTGACCCACACATACCCGAGCACGATGAGATTTACGCTTATCGCAGCGCTTATCGGTCTTGTGGGTACTTACTTCATTTTCCTGATCGTAGAGCTTCTCGATACGAAGGTAAAACCGGAAGACGACCTCACATCGCTGTACGATCTCCCGGTATTCGCGGAAATACTCGATTTCGAGAGCGCAGGAAGATCCGGTTACAAGTACGGAAAGTACGGCAAATACAGCAGATACGGAAAGTACGGTTACGGACGGTACGGCGGATATGAGAACGCCGGTGCTGAGAACTCCGAAGAAGAAAATCAGTCTGAGGAAGATTCCGATAAAAAAGACAGCGATACTGCGGATAAAGAAAATTGATCAGAAAGGATAAAGAAGCGTAATGGCAAAGAAAACTGACAGACTTCCGATAAGTCAATCAAGAAAATTTATTCTTTCCAATGATACACAGTTTGCGATAAAGGAAGCCTATAAGACAGCGCGTACAAACCTTGTTTTCTCCCTTGCGGAGAACGAGAAGAGAATAGTCGTAATAACGAGCTGTTCTCCTTCCGAGGGAAAAAGTACGAACTGTTTGAATATGGCGATAACAATGGCGGAGACCGGTGCATCCGTGCTTCTTATCGACTGCGATATGAGAAAGCCGGTTGTTCATTCTCTGCTCCGTCTTGATAACAAGACGGGACTTTCTTCCGTCCTCGGAGGAATAGTGAGAGATGTGTCGAAGGTCATAGACCGCAATGTCCGTCCGCACCTTGACATACTTACATCCGGACCCATACCCCCGAATCCCGCGGAGCTTATTTCCGGAAGCAAAATGGATCAGCTTCTTGAGCTTGTCGGCGACCACTATGACTATGTGTTCATAGATACACCTCCGGCAAACGTCGTTACCGACGCGTTCCTGCTGAACACAAGAACGGCGGGTGTCATACTCGTTATAAAAGAAGGTCATACAACTCATGATGAGATACGCGAGTGTCTTGACAAGGCCAAGATGACCAACTGCCGCATACTCGGCTTCATAAAGGCTAACTGCCTCGGAAAATCGACAAAGGGCGGCTACAAGTACAAATATAAGTACAAAAACAATTATTATAAATATTCGGAGTATAAATGATCGGAGATATGGGAATGCTTATTGACTTTCATTCACATATCCTGCCGGGCATTGATGACGGCTCTAAAAATGCGGATATGTCACGAAAAATGCTTGAGCTTGAGAAAAAAAGCGGTATAGGCAAGATTGTGCTTACTCCGCATTTTTATCTACAAGAGCAGTCTGTTGAGAAATTTCTTGATAACCGTGCCGGCGCCATAGAAAAATTCGCTCCGATAGCGGAAGAACTCGGCATCGATGTCAAATACGGTGCGGAGGTGCTTTACACAAAATCGCTGGTCGATGAAGACCTGACGAAACTGTGCATAGGCGACACGAACTATATGCTTATCGAGCTTCCTTATCAGCGCCTTACAAGCGGGTTTATCAACGAGTTCCGGAGTTTTGCCGGAAGCATATTCCCGGACATACAGCTGATCCTCGCTCACGCGGAGAGATACTTAAGTTTTACGAGTGCCGAAAGCATATACGAGATAATGAACGCGGATATGCTTGTCCAGCTCAACAGCGGTGACTTCAAGGCTTTCTCGAAAAGTGCGAAATTCATGTTCGATCTTTTGCAGCGTGATCTTGCGCATCTTCTCGGCACGGATTGTCACAATATTACATCGCGTGCGCCTGATATGGATGTTGCGCGGAACGCTATCAGCAAAAAAATATCTCCGCATTGCTTCTCTCATCTGATGCACAACGCGGAAAAGGTATATAACGGCGAAAATATTTAGGAGACGATATGATTTATATATGCCTTCTTGCCGGGGCTCTGATACTCGGCTTACTGCTTTGCAGAAATAAAAAGGGCAGTATGATCTACTGCATAATTATGGGGATAGCCATGTTCCTCGTTGCTGCATTGCGCCGCAGTGTAGGAACGGATTACAATAACTATGCCCATATGTATATGAGGGCAATGACCTCCGATATTGAGGAAATGGTGTTTGACCGGACCGAAAAGGGCTATACCATGTTATCGAAGCTGCTTGCGGATCATTTTTCCGATTATCAGGCTATTTTTATAGTATGTGCAGCTTTCTTTGCGGTATGCGTCGCGGTGGCAGCATACAAATACTGCAAGAGACCGTATCTCGGTATATGCTTTTTCCTTTCTTTCGGATTGTATTTTAATACTCTGAACTTTTTGAGACAGGAAATAGCCGGATTTATCATCTTTTATGCCATCATGCACTGTGTCAAAAAGGATCAGTTCTTCCGCTTCTGCATATTTGCACTGCTTGCGTCATGCTTCCACTTCTCGGCGTTACTGATAAT
>CACZGM010000110.1 GCA_902780695.1 uncultured Ruminococcus sp.
ACATGGAACGAGTAATCGACCGCCGCGTTCGGAGCGCAAAGAGCATCGCGTCTTTTAACGGTATCTGTCATCTTCTCGTTGAAATCCTGTAACGCGAAGTCAAACACCGTTGTCGTACCGCCGCAGGCAGCCGCTCTCGTTCCGGCAAAATAGTCGTCAGATGATACCGTGCCGCCGAATGGCATCGCAAGGTGTGTGTGCGCGTCTATCGCGCCGGGCAGCACCAGCTTTCCGCTTGCGTCAACTATGTTTTCACAGTCTCCGGCGGGAATGCTGTCCGCAATGCAGACGATCTTTCCGTCCTTTACAGCGACATCGGCTTTGAAACTGCCGGATGCGTTCACGACTGTTCCGTTTTTGATTATCATATCCATAAGCTGCTCCTTTTCAAGTTTTTATTATCGTTCTTTCCCCGCCGTTCAGCACAGACTTGTGATTTCCCCGCCTTCTGCGGGAAAATCACATAATCTGACATCAGGGGGAACGTCTGGCTTTCACATTACTTCTTGTAAACAAGTACAAGTCCCGAGCGCTGATATACCTGCGCTATTTCGAGGAGATCCATACCGCCGGCATTTGCGGAGATAAGGTTCGATACCCATGTTACGCCGAAATCGACCGTGCCGTTGTTTACGGCTGTTGTTTCACCGATGTCACCGCCGCCCGAGACGATAGTAACATTCAGACCGACTTCATCGTAATAGCCTTTTGCCTTTGCGACGAAATATCCCATGAACTGCGCCTGCGGGAGCCATTTGAGTTGAATGGAAACGTCCTTCTTTTCGGGAGCGTCGAATTTTCCTGCCGATGCATCTGTCCAGTATGCTGTACTGCGAATGTCATCAAGAGTAAGCGACTTGAGCTTCTCGGCGGCAGTGCTGTCATCAAGCTTTATGTACTGCTTTGCAAGGTCGAGAGTCTGCTGCATCGCGTTCTCGTCCATTTTGCCATAGTCTGTGACTTTATTGCCGTTTGTATCTGTCTCACAGAGCTTCTTTACTTCTGAAGCCATATATGCCTGGTGATCGGACGATACTGACGAACCTGCCTCAAATACTATTTGCGCCGCTTCTTCGGGATTTTCACAGGCGTACTTCCAGCCCTTCATGGAAGCGGAAACGAACGCTTTTACTGTGTTGGGGTTTGCTTCCGCAAATGCCTTTGTTGTGAAGAGATTGTCTTCAAGCATCGCAACGCCCTCGTTGTTCATATCTATTATGCCAACGGTGTCGCCGTAGCCGTAACCGCCCTCATAGCTGTTCTTTACAAGGCCGAGCTCGTTGTAGGTCATAGCTGACGCGAGAGTGATCGAATCGTCGTCGAAGCCGTCCATATCGAAAGCCTGTGACAGGAACTTGTTTTCCTGACCGTACTTTGTCAGAAGCGCGAAGATCTCATACTCGTTACCGAGACCCCAGTTGCCGACTTTTCCTGCCTGTGCGGCGGAGATTATACGGTCACTGTCGCTCATTGCGGCGCCGCTGTCAGACGAGCCTGCCGCTGCTGCGGTTGTTGTGGCTGCGGCTGTTGTTCCGGTGCTTCCGGAAGACGATCCGCACGCGGATACTGCCGATACGATCATTGCTGCAGCAAGCATAGCTGCCATTGTTTTTTTGGAAAATCTCATAGAATTTTGCCTCCTTCAGTTTTTTCTGCACATTGTTTTTGTTTTTCTATAAAGAGCGGTTCCCCGCGCTTTTACTGTTTATTTTCTCTTTTTCATGACCAACGCTTCGATCACCATAAGGATCGCATACATCACTATGCCGACGATACAGGCTGTCACGATGTAAGCCCATGCGGTAGAATACTGTGCTATCAGTATATTTTCGCGTATCTGTCGTCCTACGCCGATGACGTATTCGGCGAAATATTCGCTTACGAGAGCACTTATGACGCTTCCCGGAACACTCACGCGCAGTGCCGTGAAGATGTATGGAACGCTGTTCGGGAGCCGGAGCTTTGTAAATTCCGTCAACCTGCCCGCCGCGTACGTTTTCATCAGATCGTCAGAGAATACGGGAAGCTCTGTAAGCCCGCGGTAGGCGTTGACGCTCATAGATGCCATGCTTACGACCGTCACAACTATGATCTTAGCGAATGTGCTCCTGACCTCCGCTTCGGAGCTTACGTCCTTTGTCCAGTGTATCGCATTGAACGCCGAGACTATCGTAAGTCCGCCGCTTCCGAATTTCGGAAATGTCGCCGCGAATATCGCTATCAGGTATCCGAGCAGCGACCCGAGCAGCAACCCGAGCACCGCGACCTGCACCGAAGCCCACACATTCACCATTATCTTGTCGGTGTTCTCGCTTATAATGGTGATTATCCTTGTCGGGTACGGAAGGACGTATTCATCGGTGTTTAGCAGGATGTGCAGCAGCCCGGTCTGCCATGCGGTGATAAGTGCCGCTCCGAATATCAGAGGAAGAACGACCGACTGCACCGAGCTTCGTCGTTTGCTTATGCTTTTTACAGCCATAGATCATCTTCCTTTCTTTTCAAGTCGTTTGTACGGGCAAAGAAGTATTTCGAGCACTCCCATAAGATAGAAGCTGAGAATACCGATCACAGCGCTGAAAAATACTATGTCCCAGAACACATATCTTGTCATCGCGCCTTTGAGCGACTGCGACAGCAGACACCCGAGCCCGATTCCGCCCTGCAGTGTGTCAACAAGGATAGATGCCGTTATCGCCATAGGTGCCGATATTTTCAGACCTGTGAAGAAATACGGGATACAAGCGGGTATCATCGTTTTTGTGTAAAGCTGGAACTTTTTTGCCGCATAGGAGTACATAAGCTCGTGCGCCTCACGCCTTACCGCCTTGAATCCGGCGAGCGTGTTTGCTGCGACCGGGTAGAATGTGAGGATAGCGGCTATCACGATGCGGCTTATCGCTATGTCTCCGGTTATCGCGTTTATTATCGGAGCCATTCCGAGTATCGGGATAAGCTGTATCAGCATAAGATACGGGAACGCTATCTTCTCTATGATTCCGGACAGGCTCATCAGCAGTGCAAGTACAAATCCCGATGCTATACCAATGACATATCCGAGAGCGGCACGGGAGAGTGTTGCTCCCGCGTTTTCAAGTACCATTTCAAGCGCGGTCTGCGCGCCGTTTATCGTCTTGCTGCTTGTGAGCGAATCGACGATGCCCGTGAGATGCGGCAGAACGTTTTCGGGTGTGCGCTTAACTTCTGCAACACGGAACGCGAGGACTTCCCAGATAACGATTATGACGGCTATCCATACAAGTGTTATAAAAAGCTTTGAGCCTATGATCTTTTTTATGACCTTCATAGAAATCAGCTCCTAAACGCCCTCAAAGCTGTTTCTGACCTTTGAAACGAGAGCGGTAAATTCGGGTGTATCTCTTATCTCCATCGCTCTCGGTCGCGGCAGGTCGATGTCGATCACTGCCGAGAGCCTACCCGGGTGCGGTGACAGTACGCACACTCTATCGGAAAGAAATACGGATTCGGAGATGTTGTGTGTTACGAAAATAATAGTCTTGTTTGTCTTGCGCCAGATCTTGAGCAGGTCTATGTGCAGCTTCTCTCTTGTGAATTCATCAAGCGCCGAAAACGGCTCGTCCATAAGAAGTATCTCGGGCTGTAACGCGAGCGCTCTTGCAATACCGACTCTCTGCTGCATACCACCCGAAAGCTGTCTCGGGTAATGATCGGCGAATTCCGAAAGTCCGACAAGATCAAGCATTTTTACAGCACGTTCACGTCGCTCCGCCTTGCTTTCGTGTATTATCTCCAACGGAAGCTCGATGTTCTTTATAACTGTGCGCCAGTCGTACAGAACCGCGCTCTGGAATACCATTCCGTATTTGCGTTTGAGACGCGCTTCCTTCGGTGTCTCACCGCCTATCAGCACCTTGCCGGAAGTTGGCTGCAACAGATCGGCAATGATGCGTAGAAGCGTTGTCTTTCCGCAGCCGGAAGGACCAAGCAGCGAAATGAACTCGCCTTTGTGTATGTCCATTGTGACGCTTGTGAGAGCCTGAACTTTTTTCCCGTCCGCTGCGTCGTATGTCATGCCAACATTATCGAGCATTATTTCTATGTTGTTCTTTTCTTTTGCTCCGATCATTGCATATCACCTTCTGTAAAATTGCAAAACAGACAATGGAATTATTGACTCCATTGTCTGCTTTCCTTCTATGCCTGTATTATAGCAGATGCGTTTATGCGCTGTCAATATGCGCTATTATTTATGTGACTTATAACTAAAATCATTTAGCTGGCAACTATAAAAGCTCTCCGAATTATGAATAATTTATATTTCTTTCTTGCATAAATTGGGCTACAGCACAACAATTCCGGCACATATCCGCGACAAAAGCACAAAACTCACCTCTGCCAGAAACAGAGGTGAGTTATTGATCGGATTCAATATTTGTTATAATTCAATACATTTCAAATGCAAAAAAATTCTTGATATCTTGCTTTCACACGGAGCAGTATTATTTCCTATGATGTATCATCGCTATCCAAAAACACCCGTTTAACAGCGAATTTTTTCATCGATTATCGCCCCGAAACGCTACAGTTGAAACAAACAAGCACCTGAGCACAGGGCGTGCCAAATGAGTACTCCCCACCATTTTGCAAACAAGTGTTCGTGCTTTGGGACATTTCATGCGAAAGGTATTGACAAATAGCACGATTGATGATATGCTGAGCTGTATTAACATAGTAATCATCAGCAAAGAAAGCGAAGGAGATATGGAAAGATTTGAATATACGCAATGCAGCCTGAATTTAGCGAACGCGGACGCTATCGTTTATCGCTTCGCAAACGGAACAGTATCCGAGATCACGGTCACGGATTTCGACGGGGGCGATGAAAGCAACTGTATACGCATATGTGATACAATTTTTGTTTCCGGCTCCATTCTATCATACTAATCATGTTAGATTAACTATATAGGTCCTGAAGACGCATTATATACGAAAGGCAATCCAGATGAAAAAAAGACCAGAAAATGATGAAAAAAAGAACCCGCTTCACCGGGAATACGGGCTTATGAGCAACATGAAATGGGCATTCTCGGCGATAGTAAGATACGACCGTGGAATACTGTTTTTCGTGTTTCTCGGTATCGTCTGTGCGCCGTTAATGAACTACCTCTGGACGTTCATCTCGAAGTTCATCATAGACATGATAACCGGGAACGGCGAGCCGTCAGAGCTTCTCGTGCTGATGCTGGTATTTACCGGCGTGCAGACAGCAGCAACAATGCTCAATTCGCTGTATTCCTACGAATGGTATCGTTTCATATTCGTGCGCTTCAAGCTCATGCTTGAAAAGAATGTTAAGGTCATGAGCGTGGATTTTCCGTGCCTTGAAGACCCCGACCTCATGGACTGCTATCAGAAAGCCTCAGAAGCCTGCGGCGGCAACGACAGCGGCGTAGAGGGACTTATGCGGCATTCATTCTCTTTTTTGCAGTCTCTCGCGGTAACTGCGGTGGGTATGATAATTCTCGGAACGCTGAATATCTGGATAATGATCGGCATCGCGGCTCTCGCAGCGGTGAATTTTGCTGTGCGGAATTTTGCCAACAGATGGGGCAAAGCGCATATATGGGATCCGCTTGCAAAATGGTGGCGTATGAACGATTATATGCATCGTGAAGTGACTGACTTCACCTTTGCAAAGGAAGTGCGTCTGTTCGGGCTGAAAGACTGGCTTACCGACAAATATAAGAGGCTGAAAAAAGAACGTTACAACGTTCAGGTCAGAAATGAAAAACTGTGGTTCATCGTCGCTCTGACCTCGACGATCATCACGCAGAGTGTGCAGCTTTTCGTGTACATATACCTGATATACGCCGTGTCCCGCGGAGATGTTACTATCGGCGATTTTACACTGTATGTGGCAAGCTCGACCAAGATGTTTGAGTATCTGAATGGCTTGCTTGGCGGTGTTGCAGATCTTTTCCAGAGAAGCAGACAGGTCGATGATTTCCGCAGTTTCATGGACTATAACGGCGGCAGTGACCCCGCAGAGGGAAAGGAACTGCCCGAACCCGACAGGTGGGAGTTCGAGTTTAAGAACGTGTCATTCAGGTACCCTAAAGCGGAAAAATATGCTCTCGAAAACCTGTCCATAAAGATTAATGCGGGCGAACGTCTCGCGGTGGTGGGGCTCAACGGCGCGGGCAAATCAACATTCATAAAGCTGCTGCTGCGGCTGTATGAGCCTACCGAGGGCGAAATACTGCTGAACGGCGTGAACATCAGTGAATACAGCAAGCAGAGCTATTACCGCGCATTTGCCCCGGTATTTCAGGACGTCGAGCTGTTCGCTTTCCCTCTCAGCGAGAATGTTTCTATGCAGTCTCCCGAAAACACCGACAAGGCTCTTGCCGAAAAATGCCTCACTGACGCGGGAATGGGGGACAAGCTGCAAAAGCTGCCGAATGGTGTTTCCACCGAAATACTGAAGATAATACACGATGACGGAGTTGATCTTTCCGGCGGCGAAAAGCAGAAGCTTGCACTTGCAAGAGCGCTTTACAAAAATGCGCCCGTAGTTGTACTGGACGAGCCTACAGCCGCGCTTGACGCGCTCGCCGAAAGCAAGCTGTACAGCGACTTCGACAAGCTTATCGGCGGCAAAACCGCGGTCTATATATCCCACAGGCTCAGCTCGACACAATTCTGTCATAATGTGGCAATGTTCAGGGACGGGCGGCTGGAGGAATACGGAACCCACAATGAGCTTATGGAGCATAACGGTGCATATGCCGAGATGTTCCGCATTCAGGCGCAGTACTACATAGACGGAAAGGAGGCGGCTGCAGGTGTTTAAGAATAATAAAAAGCCGGGCAGGATACTTCCTACGCTTAAATTCATGTTCGGTATAATGCTGCGGGAGAAGCCGTGGTTCATCGTGATCTATGCCGTTATGGGACTTGCGACTGCCGTGACGAGCGTTGCGGGTATCGTGTTCCCGAAACTCATCATTGATGAGCTTGTTGCAATGGCAGGCGGTGATCTGCAGGCGCACATCATCAATGCAATAGTCTGGGCGGCTGCATTTATGGGAGTTCTCGTGCTTGCGGGTGTGATAAACGCTGTGGGAAACGCTGTGCAGGACGTACTGCGGGAATGGTTCGCGGAGTATATCGATATAAAACTTGCCGAGCGTGCAATGGAAATGGACTTTCAGCACACAGAAGACCCGGACGCTCTCGACAAGCTGAACAAAGCGCAGGAGGGCATGAGCTGGTACAGCGGCGGTATCATGGGTATCACAGACTCGGCGTACAGGCTGGCGGTAAACGCGGTAACGGCAGTAACCGGCGCGGGTATCATCATATTCACCTGCCCGTGGCTTCTGCCGGTGCAGATTATATCGTTGCTGCTTATAGCGTGGCTCCAGTCGAAGATAAACACGATCGAGCAGAAAAGCTTTGTCAAGCTGTCAAAGTTCAACCGCATTTTCGGCTATGTTTTCTGGCAGCTTTCGGACTTTCGCTATGGAAAGGATATCCGGCTTTACGACAGCGCGGACATGATGAACCGCAAGGCGAAATACTACTCAGACAAAATGTGTGACGTATGGAAGACCGAGAGCCACGATGAACGAAAAATGGGATGGGGAATGGATATCATCAACTCCCTGCGTGACGGGATAAGCTACTTTTATATAGGCTATCTTGCGATAACCGGTGCTGTCACGATAGGCGATTTCTCAATGTGTATCGGCGCGGCGGGAATGCTTTATTTTTCGCTGAACGGCATTATCGACAGTATTCAGGGTATTGTAAACAAGTGCAATTACGCTCACCGCTATATCGAATTTATGGACTATCCCGCCGCAATGCAGAAAGGTACGCGCAGAGTCACGGGCGGCGACCATACTATCGAGTTCCGGAACGTGTCGTTCAAATATCCGCGTTCGGACAAGTGGGTGCTGCGGAATATAAATATCACTATAGATCAGGGCGAACACCTGTCGGTAGTGGGACTAAACGGCGCAGGAAAGACGACATTTATCAAGCTGCTGTGCAGACTGTACGATGTTACCGAGGGCGAGATACTGATAGACGGCGTGAACATCAAGGAATATTCAGACGAAGAGTACCGGAAGTTATTTGCGGTGGTGTTTCAGGATTTCAGCCTGTTCGCGTTCAGTCTCAGAGAGAATATATCCTTCTCAGATGACAGTAAAAATGACCCCGCCATAAACGAGGTCATTGAGAAGTGCGGACTTGCAGATGATGTCTCAAAGCTCCCCGACGGACTCGGTACGATGATGTTCAAGAGCTTTGACGAGAACGGGACGGAGCTTTCCGGAGGTCAGAAGCAGAAAACCGCGATCGCAAGAGCGCTGTACAAAGACGCGCCTGTGGTAATACTCGATGAGCCTACCGCCGCACTCGACCCGGTCGCGGAGTACGATATATACCGCCAGTTCGACACCCTCGTGGGCGGAAAGACAGCAGTTTACATCTCACACAGGCTTTCGAGCTGCAAATTCTGCGATCGGATAGCAGTGTTCGCCGACTGTACGATAAAGGAGTACGGCACACACGATGAGCTTGCAGGAAAGCCAGGCGGCATTTACGCAGAAATGTTCGCAGCGCAGGCACAGTATTATAACGTATAACAAATCCCTTGCATTTTCTTACGGAGGGTATAAAAGAAAAAGCGGGAACACCGGGAACATAGGGAACAAATTCGTTGATAGCGCGGTTTGCTGTAATCTCATTGAGGGAACAATGTTCCCGGAAATATCAGGCGCTCATTCTCTTTGCGGGAACATACAGCCGCTCAACAGTGCGGTTTGTTCCCGGTGTTCCCGATGTTCCCCGTAATTTACAGCCATATGGGCTCTTTTTTTTGTCGCATTTGCTGCAAAAAACGATGTATAATACTGGTAATAATGCCGGTTTTGAAAAATAATTCAAATCCGCGCCATTTTTTGCAGGTCGGAATCGTATTGCTTATGAAAGGTCCTTTCAAGGAAAAGGTGATGTGACACGATTGACACAATATGATCTTGAGCAGTATCTCGGCAAATACAGGAAAAATGTGTTTGCTATGGCTCTGTTTTATCTCAAAAGCCCGAATGATGCTGACGATGTCGTGCAGGATGTGTTCCTTAAGCTCTAAGGCAGTTGTTGAGGACACATTAATTACAACGTATAGGTGGATATCATGGTGAAGACAGTATTGAAAAGAATAGTGAAGATGTCAGACAAAAACTGCTTTTATAAATTCTTCTCAAAGAACGGCAAAATACGCTCAAACGCCGCTGACACATAGGGTTCAAGGTCATACATATCAAAGTGGCTCGCTTCGGGGACAACGAACATTTCCTTGTTGTTGTGCGGCACTGCATCGAACACCTCTGTCGAGGACGGCTTCGACCACGCATTTTCACCCGTGATGACAAGATAGGGCTTCTGCATATCTTTCATAATGTTTACCACATTGTACTTCACCAGTTCAAGCTGGCTCCACGCAACGACCTGATTCGACCAGCGTGCCGAATTGCCGCGGGAGGAATAGTAGTAAGCTGCACCCTCATCAAATGCTCTCGGCATAAAATTGAGATACATCAGCTCTCCTTCACCTTTATCATAGGCATCTTTTGCTGCCCTGACTTCCTCCTCCGGCTTGAAAAAGCCCATCATTGGAGAATTGGAAATATCGGAAATCGCCGGAACGATAGCGGTAATTGCTTTCAGTCTCGGCTCTTTCACACCTGCCACGGACATATACGAACCTGAACCGCATATACCGAGTCCGCCGATACGCTCATTATCCACATATGGCAGGCTTGTGAGGTAATCTACCGCACCCTCAATATCACTTTCCTTGACATCAGGCAGTTCCTGACCTCTCGGCATACCTTCGCTCTCACCAAAATATGCACCGTCAAAAACGAGAGTCACATATCCTGCTTCGGTCAG
>CACZGM010000111.1 GCA_902780695.1 uncultured Ruminococcus sp.
GGCGCCGAAAGCGGGCTGGCGCCCGGTGAGGAGACTTGACGCAGTAGACGGCGCGCATAGCTCATTTTCTCTCAAATAGGGTTTTTAGAGGTTCCCTATATGATAAAGCCATAAAAACAACAGCGATGAAAAGGATAGTCCGCCCCTCGGAAATGTGAAAGCGGGGTATGCTATTCATTGCGTGAACGAACCGATAATTTTTCAGCATAACAACAGCTCCGGCAGGCTTAATGCTTACCGGAGCTGTTATGTTTTATTACTCATTATAAGGGAAAATTCCGGGATTTCAGTCTTTATCACCGAGAGCGCGTCCGAGCAGCACACCGCCTATGATCAATGCGGCGGCTGAAACCGCACCGATGGCAACTTTCTTCCGGATAAACGGGACGTTATATGAAAGATCAGTGTATGCCGCATTGAGCCGGTACCGCAGCAGCGGCCTGAGCAGCTGACGCTGTTTCTCAAGCACGTTCTGCCGAATGTGGGGCGCTGCGGACATTATCATCGTAGGTCTGTGCGCCTCAACACTGTACGGTTCCCATTTAAGTTCGTCGGTGCTTGGATCGCCGGTCTTTGCAAACTGCACCCATGCCGCCATAGCTATCCGGGACAGCTCCTCGTTTACGTTTGCGCCGGTGTAGATCGTCTGATCGGTATTTCCGGATACATATGCAAGCTCGACCGCGTGGCAGGCGCCGCGCAGAGCGATAGCAGACGGATACGTCCAATAATACATGAACACCCTTCCGCCGTTCAGCGAGTGTGATTCCGCCTGACGCACCGCAGGCAGTCTGAACATCATCTCGTTGTAAAACTCTGTTATGCGCCATATTCTGGATCCGCTGATTCCACGCATGAACCGGCCGATCCGCTTCTGATCTTCCCTGCTGAATTTCGGGAGATCATTCTCGAACTTCACCTGCATACCTATACGATATGCAGTAATGCCTCCCAGCTCACCGATCCAGTAATTGAGCTCGTTCTCGTTTGTACCTATCAGAAAATCTATACCGGCAGTTTCGCCGTTGTCGTATGGAGCGTAAGCGTCAAACGGGATCAGCTTGCCGTCACGCTGCGGGAAATTGTTGTATTCGTTGACTTTTTCATTTATCAGCTTAAGTTCGTTCTCGCTGAGCGCAAGGAGATCTTTCATAGAAGCGGCACCGGCAGCTGACATAAGACGTTTAGTGAATCCCGCACACTCTTCTTTGCTGTTCGTAAGCGCTACCGAACCGCTCTGCGCGATCACCCTCCGGAACAGCTTCCTTGCGGCAGGTATAACAGGCAGCAAGGAAACGCTTCCGCCGCCGGCCGACTCGCCGCTTATCGTCACATTGTCGGCATCGCCGCCAAAAACGGAGATATTTCGCTGCACCCACCTGAGAGCCTCTATCTGATCGAGAATGCCAAGGTTCGGCGCATCGGGATATTCCTCACCGCCGGGAACATCTGAGAAATCAACAAATCCCATTATTCCGGTACGGTAACCGACCGTGACCAGTACAATATCCCTATGGGCACGGACAAGATGAAATCCGTCATAAAGCGGATCAGCCGTGCCGCCCCAGCCGTATGAACCGCCATGGAAGAATACCATGACCGCTTTAGGCCCCTTTACACTTGTGTCCGACCAGATATTGAGGTAAAGACAGTCCTCGCCCTGCGGATAAAACGATGCCTGTTCCGATTCTAGTTCGGTCTGGATAGGCGTTTTAGCGTTGTAGTATGCCTCATAAGCGCCGCGCTCGTCTTTGGGCGGCTGCGGCGCACGCCAGCGAAGCTCACCGACCGGAGGCAGTGCATACGGTATGCCGCGCCATATCGTCACACCGTCGTTCTGTTTTCCGACGAATGTGCCGTTGAGGCATTCCGCTGCTGCAGAGCGGTCATACCCTTTATCGGATATCGGTTTGTTCACACCGTAATTTCTGCGGATTTCGGCACGTTTTAAGGCGTTCTGTCTTTTTGAGCTGCTCATCAGCGCTTCCTCCTGAAGAGACCGGAGATGATCTGGAAGAAGTTTTGCTTATCTTCGATCTTAGCCTTGATCTCTCCGATCGTAACATCTGTCTGTGAATTATGGGTAACCATTGCCTGTGCGAGTTTTACATACAGATCTCTGAATTTCTCTATGCTTGACTCCTCATAGCGGCTCGCCGCAAAGTCTATCATAAGCTGCAGTCCGTCTGAGCCGTCAAGTATCTCCATGTCAAGTATGGTCTGGCTTGCAGCCTGATTCTGTCGAACATCGACCGTCTCGACAGGAAGTCCGTCAAATCCGCCCATATCGCGGATATCCTGCTGATAAAGCAGGTATGCGCTCTCGCCGCCGCCGACCTGATTGTGGATATCAACATAAGGATAGCAGCTGTGTTCGATACCCTTCTGCACCTGATCATGAACATCGGAGAATACATTGCGCAGTGTCTCGTTATCCTTGAAGCGGATACCTATCGGCAGATCACGGAACAGCAGACCGACAGTAGTCATATTCTGCATATCCTCACGGCCGTTGTATATCCAGCTCAGCTTTACGTCGGGCGCGTTGTTGTATATCGAGATCGCAAGTGCGGCAACGGTAATGAAGAACTCGTTGCGGCTGATCTTGTATGCGCGTTCAACAGCTCTCATCTGCGGCTGTTCAATACCGAGCGGAGCGAAAAGCTCGCCCATTTCGTTTGCGCGGGACTCATGATCGGTGACAGGATAAGAAGACCATGCGATATTGTCGTACTTATCTTCAAAATACTTCCTGCTCTCCTCGAAGAATTTGGAATTTTCCGCGTCTTCACGCCGCTGGAGCATGAGGTAATAGTAATCTGGGTCGATAGGAGCGCCCATGAATGCCTTGCCGATACCGCCGAGGAATACCTTCATACTTGTTCCGTCGAACAGAGAGTGATGCACATCGAAGAACACATAGATAGCCTTCTCTGTCTCAAAGACACGGCAGCGGTACATACGGCCGCCGACTATCTTGAACGGATACACCAGAGTGTCCTTTACAAAGCGGAACTCAAACTCTGTCAGGCGCTCTACATGTATGCTCTGGAATATCTCCGGCGTGTAGTGCTGCATGAGATTATCGTCCTGGAAGAAGAAAGTAGTAAGCAGAGCCGGATGTGCCTTGATAGCTGCCTCAAGGGCTTCTGCGATCTTTTCCGCTTCAAACAGACCCTTTTCCATTTTCATAAGAGAGAAGAGGTTGTACATTGTGGAATTCGGCGTGTACAGCTGATAGTCTATCATATAGAGCTGTTCCTGCGTCAGAGGATGCTCTGTCTGCATAGCGGCTGCGTTCTGCTCATCAGGGTGGCTGTCGTTGTTCTGTGCCTGCTCGGTATAAAGCTTTGCGATCTTTTCGGGAGTTCTGCCGCGGAATATCATTCCTGCATTGATCGCCGGCAGCGCAGATTCACATTCCGTGACAAGATTGATAGATGCCAGAGAGTCACCGCCCAGCTCGTAGAAGTCATCGCGGATACCTACCTGCTGGAGCTTCAGCACCTTCGCCATTGCAGCGCAGAGCGCTCTTTCAACATCGTTCGTCGGCTCAACGTAATCGCTTACGAAGTCGCTCAGATCAGGTTCGGGCAATGCCTTTCTGTCCAGCTTGCCGTTGGCCTTGAGCGGCACCTTGTCTATCTTGATGAAATAAGAAGGGATCATATAATACGGCAGACGTCTGTCAAGCGCCTTGCGGAGAGCATCGGTGTCAACTTCGATGTCGTCGGTATAATACGCGCACAGGAAGCTCTTGCCGTTGTTCTCGAATCCACGCGCTGCAGCCCAGTTGATGCCGAGTACGGACTTGACCGCAGCTTCGATCTCGGCGGGTTCGATACGGTTTCCGTTGATCTTTATCATATCGCCGCTTCGTCCGAGCAGCACATAGTTGCCTTTTTCGTCCTGGCGGGCAAGGTCTCCGGAGTGATAAAGTCCGTCAACAAAGGCATTTCCGGACTCCTCGGGAAGATTTATGTATCCTCTTACAAACGGATTCTCGAAGCACAGCTCACCCGTCTGTCCGTCATCGACTTCACCGCCGTCCTCACCAAGAAGCATCATCTTTGTATCTACTTCGGGCTTGCCGATAGGACAGGTCTCGTACGCCTTGTCTATCGGGAATACGCCGACAGCGAAACCGCTCTCCGAGCAGGCGTATATATTGATAAGTTCCAGATCCTTGTTGTAGAGGTTATTGGCAGGCTCACTTCCCACAAAGAGCATTCGCAGGAACGGACCGGTCTGATTGCCGAGCATTCTCACATACGACGGAGTAAGGAAAGTGATAGTGATACGTTTGAACAGGAAGAATTTTGCGAGTGCGGCAGGATTCTTTATGGTAGTATATGAAACGACATACATTTTTCCGCAGTGTATGCTCAATACCTCCAGTATAACAATAACCGAAGCAACAAAGTTCATCGGTGCGAGCAGCGCAAGGCTGTCCTTTTCGGTAAAAGGATTCTCGCCGTTCACGCGTATGGATTCTATGGCACGCTGCAGATTGCCGTATTCATGCAGTACGCCCTTGGGGTTTCCGGTAGTACCCGATGTATAGATAGCATAGGCAGCATCGTGATCGTCTGCTTTCTCGTGACCGGCAATATAGGCTGTCTGCATCACCTCGTCCCAGTTTGACACGTTCAGCTCGAATTTGCAGCCGCAGTCTTTACGGATATAGTCGATACGCTCCGGTGCATAGGTATCCTCCACAAGAGCCCATGCCGCTCCTGCTTTCCAGATACCGACCATAGCAATTATAGGAATCACTCCTCGGGGCAGATTGATAAGTACGAAGTCTTCCTTGCCTATGCCGCGGTTTTTCAGGAACGCATATACTCTTCCGGTCATATCGTCGAACTGGGCGTAGGTAAAACCTTTGGGGTTCGTTTCGTCAAACAGTATAGCGGTTCCCGGTGTCTTTTCGGTGTAATCGTGCAGCGTGTCAAGAATATTCTTCATATTATTTTCTCTCCTTAATTTAATGTAAATATCCCGGTATCATGCGGTATGCTGTCCGCCGGAATTTGCAAGGGAGTCTGAAACATCGGACAATATAAGCCACAGCAGTACGCGGCGTAATATTTATATATATTATACCACAAAACTTTTCGTTTTTCAATAGCAAATGTGTTATTTTTGCATAAAAATTACAGGTCGGCTGTAAAATTATCGAAATTATCGTTGTTATACCCGTTGAGAGCATCGTATCTTCAACGGCACAGCAGATCCGGCAGTCTATTTAAAATATTTTTTAAATAGCTATTGACAAACGGCAGGAAATATGATAATATCTATTTAAAGAAATTTTTAAATAGATTGTCGGAAAGCAGACATAAGGAGAAACAATAAATGAAAATATCGGAAACATTCAAAATACTCTCCGATGACCAGAGAAGAGAGATAATAACCATGCTGCGCGGAGGGCGAATGAATGCGGGCGAGATCGCGGACAATCTCGGTATTACTCCCGCAGCGCTCTCATACCACCTGAAACTTCTCAAAAAAGCGGATATGATAGTTGAGTACAAGGAGAAGAATTTCATCTACTACGAACTCAACACGAGCGTTTTTGATGAAATAATGCTGTGGCTCGGACAGTTCGGTGTCAGTACATCCGGAATGAAAGTGGGTGAAGCGGGCAATGAAGAATAAAGGTCTGATAATAACAGCCGCACTTTCGCTGATAATCGCGGCTGCGGCAATACAGATACTTCCCGACATGATACCGGCACATTTCGGTCTGAACGGTGAGGTTGACCGCATAGGTTCGAAATACGAGGTATTCCTTTTCGCGGCGATCGTCGTTATTACCTCGGTCATCGGCATACTGCTCCGCAGAAAGTTTGAGCATGACGCCGAAAAGGCGCAGGACGAAAAGACTTCCTCTCATGCCACGGGCAATGCCAAGGTATGCGGCATAGTCTGTACTGCAATGAATGCGTTCATGATCGGGCTGGAATGTATATTCATTGCTATGGGATACAACGGGGTGCAGCATATAACGGGAACTGCAGGAGAATTGTACTGCTCGGCAACAGTCATACTTATCGGGATACTGTTTGCGGTACTCGGCAATATAATGCCGAAAATGAAGATGAACGGGCTGATGGGTATCCGGACTTCGTGGAGCATGAAGAACGAAGATGTATGGACGCGCTGCCAGAGAATGGGCGGAACGGTCACGTTCTTCGGCGGCATAGCGATAATACTTTCGGGGATAATTCTCCGCGGCTATCCCGCACTGGCCGCTATGATCATAATATTCACGGTCATCTTTGCCGTGATGATAAAGGGTTCACATCAGATATATACAGATTGGGAAAAGGAGCAGAATAATGGATAACTTACATTTTACAGACGAAGCTATAGCCGGATTGATCATACAAAGCATACTCATGATAATAATACCGGTGATACTGTTCATTGTATGGAAGATAAAAACACATGAAAAGGTGCTTCCCGTCATAATCGGTGCTGTGACATGGTTGCTGTTCGCGATAATCCTTAAACTCGCACCCGCGTATTTCCTTTTGCAGGCGGACAATCCCATAGCAAAAACGATCAGCGGGAATATATGGTACACTTCGATACTTGCGGGTGTGCTTGCCGGAGTTTTTGAGGAAACAGGACGTTTTGCAGCATTTAAGACCGTGCTCAGGAAATACGAACACAGCCGCAGTTCAATATCATACGGCATCGGTCACGGCGGTTTCGAGAGCATTTATGTGGGTGTGCAGATGCTGTCTTTCCCGTTGATGGGAATACTGATCAACAACGGAATGGGCGACCGGATCACGGCGGGAATGGACGAAGCCATGAAAGCAGCGGCTTTGTCACAGCTTGAAGGGTATGCTTCTCTCACGATACCCGAATGTCTGCTCGGCGCGTTTGAACGCATACCCGCGATATTGTTCCATATCTCGGCTTCCGTGCTTGTATTCAAGGCGGCAAGAGAAAAGAAGTACTTTTACCTGTACCCGCTTATGATACTGGTACACACGCTCATTGACTTTTCGGCGGTTTTCGGGCAGAACGTAATGCTTCCGCCATGGGCAATAGAGCTTATAATTACTGTTTTTGCAGCAGCAACGGCGTATTTCGCGTGGCTGCTGACCGCACGACAGAGAAAACAGCTTCAAAGCTGACTGTACAGGCAATCCTGATTCATATTTTAATATCGTAAAAATACAATGGGTCTCCGGATCGTCCGGAGAGCCATACGATATTATCTGTACATCATATCACGAAGCGTCCGTATACCTTCCGCCGGCTTGATACCATTACGGTAAGCTTCTCATTTAGTCCCGCACAGCCTGCTTTCGGAGAAAGTTAAAAATTATGTGAAACTTAAGGGAACCTCTAAAAACCCATTTGAGAGAAAAAGAGCTACTTGCACCGTATAGCTCTTTGCAGCCTTGATTCGCGCATCCATGCGCGTTTTGGGCTGCAAGTCACTGTATCCTACAGTGAGCGTCAAGCCTCCTCACC
>CACZGM010000112.1 GCA_902780695.1 uncultured Ruminococcus sp.
TTGCAAAGATCGGCGCACTGTTCTCGATGAAAGGCATCAAGAAGATATCAAAGCAGATGGACTACCGTGAAGTCGGCGGCTCACCGCTGCTCGGCTCGGCAAAGCCCGTCATAAAAGCACACGGAAGCAGCGACGCTCTCGCGTTCAAAAACGCGATAAGACAGGCGAACGAATTCGCGGCAAACGATGTGAACGGTACTATTGCGGAAGCACTCGCAAAACTGTCCGCAAAAGCAAAAGAGGCGAAAGAGAATTGAACGGATTTGAGCAGAAGATAGGCTACACCTTCCAGAACCGCGCATACCTCGAACGGGCGCTGACACACTCCTCATACGTCAACGGCAAACAGCACAGCAACGAGCGCCTTGAATTTCTCGGCGACAGCGTGCTTTCGGTAGTAGTGTCAAAACACCTGTTTGAAATGCTCGATATGCCGGAGGGACGGCTTACAAAGATACGCGCAAAGCTCGTCTGCGAGGACACGCTGTACGGCTTCTCGGTGAGCAGATAAAGCTCGGAAAGGGCGAGGAATCCACAGGCGGCAGAGACCGCAAGTCGATACTCGCGGACGCTTTTGAGGCGCTTATCGCGGCTATATACCTTGACGGCGGTCTTGAAAGCGCACGGGATTTCATACTCCCGTTCATGCCGCCCGTTGAGACGCTGCGGAGCGGAAAGCTGATAATCGGCGACTACAAAACGAGCCTGCAGGAAGTGATACAGCAGAATCCCGAGGAGCATATTTCCTACGAGATCGCGGACGAAAAGGGCGCGGCGCACAACAGGATATTCACGGCAAATGTACTTCTGAACGGACAGGTGATCGGCACAGGCACAGGCTCCAGCAAGAAGGAAGCCGAACAGGCCGCCGCGAAAGAAGCTCTCGGACTTATGGGATATGAGACAAACTAACATCTCAATTTTCGTGCCGCATTACGGCTGTCCGCACCGATGCACTTTCTGCGACCAGCGCTCCATAAGCGGCACGCAGAGTATGCCGTCACCTGACGATATCGCCGCAACACTCGAATCCCAGCTCGGCGGTCTGCGGGAAAGCGGTACGAAAGCGGAGATCGCGTTCTTCGGCGGCAGTTTCACAGGCATTGAGCGCGGGTATATGACATCGCTGCTCGGAACGGCGTACCGGTTCGTTACGGAACACCCCGATGTTTACACCGGCATACGCTGCTCCACCAGACCGGATTTCATTGACGAGGAAATACTTGATATACTCTCCGAATACGGTATGACCGCGATAGAGCTCGGTGCGCAGAGCATGAACGCGGAAGTACTCCGGCTCAACGAGCGCGGACATTCCCCGGAGGACGTTGTGAGAGCGTCGGAGCTTATCAAAGCCCGCGGCTTTTCGCTGGGATTACAGATGATGACCGGTCTTTACGGTGATAAGCCGGAATACTGCATCGGAACAGCGGAACGGTTCATAGAGCTGAAAGCCGACACGGTGCGCATTTACCCGACAGTCATACTTGACGGCACAAAACTCGGCGAGCTGTACAAAAGCGGAGAGTACGAAACCTTCACATTCGATGATACGGTAACTCTGTGCGCGGAGCTGCTGAAAATGTTCGGTAAAGCGGATATCCCGGTGATAAGGCTCGGACTGCACGCAAGCAGAGAGGTAGAGGAAAAGATGCTCGGCGGTGTATATCACCCCGCGCTCCGCGAAATATGCGAGAGCAGGATATTTCTCGATGAGATGAGCGCGGAGATGAAACGCATCGGCGGCACGGATTTCATCGTATATACCGACCCCGCCAACGTCAGCAAGGTGACGGGACAGAAAAAAGAAAACAGATCGAGACTTGCGGGTCTCGGATACAGATTTGAGATAAAACAGGAAAAAGGAACAAGACTAAGGATAGAAAATGCACTTTAAAACACTTGAGATACAGGGCTTCAAGTCCTTCGCGGATAAGACGCTGCTGGATTTCGACACCAAAATGACAGCCGTTGTCGGAAGCAACGGAAACGGAAAAAGCAACATAAGCGACGCGCTGCGCTGGGTAATGGGCGAGCAGGGCGCAAAGACCCTGCGCGGAGACAAAATGGAGGACGTCATCTTCCACGGCACAGTAACCAGAAAGCAGATGGGCTTCGCAAAAGTCGCACTCACGATAGACAACAGGGACAGAGCACTGCGGGTCGATACGGACGAAGTGGTGATCGCGCGCAAGCTGTACCGGACGGGCGAGAGCGAATATCTGATAAACGGCGAGAAATGCCGCCTGAAAGATATCCAGGAGCTGCTTATGGGTACCGGTCTCGGACGCGAGGGATACTCTATAATCGGACAGGGACGAGTAGCGGAGATAGTAAATGCCAAGGGCTCACAGCGCCGCGAGATATTTGAAGAGGCAGCGGGAGTTTCAAAATTCCTGCACCAGAAAGCGGACGCGGAAAGAGAACTGCAAAGAGCGGAAGCAAATTATCTGCGGCTGAAGGACACCGAAACACAGCTCGGAGAGCGCGTTCCGGTGCTGCAAAGACAGTCGGAGAAAGCGATAAAGGCAAAAGGGCTTATCGAACGCGAGAAAAATATAGAGATATCCGTGACCACTGCCGAGCTTGAACGCATTGAAAGAGATATGACCGAGATAGAGAACTCGGTGCTTGAAAACGAGGGTCAGTGCGAGCATTTCGACCGTGAGATCGGCGAACTTGAGAACGAGAGCGAAGCGCTTTCCGTCAAAAAAAGCCAGTACGCCGCACAGCTCGACGATCTGCGCAGAAGCTCGGAAAACGTAAGAGATGAGATAGCTGAAGCAGATAAGCAGATAGCTGTCCTCGAAAACGAGATCAAACATAATGACGAGCGTATCGCAGATATTGAAAAAAGACGCGAGGAAAGCAGACGCAGTGCCGGAGAATTCACTGCGCAGATAGGCGGTATCGAAAAGCAGGCGGAAGCCAAAAAGCGCGAATGCGATACTCTTGCAGCGGATATAGAAAATCTGAAAAAGAGTCTGGAAAAGAACGCCGAGAGCGACAGGGAGCTTGACGGCGAATACAGGGCTCTCGACGAGAAAAACGGCGAGCTGTATTCAAAGCTGACGGAAGCAAGACTTATGCTCCAGCAGGCGGAAAAGACAAAAGCGGATATCGCTGAACGTCTCGAATCGGACAAGAAGAGCGCAGAAGACCGCGAACAGGCTGCCGAAAACCACAAAGCCAGAAGAAAAGCGCTGAACGGAGAGTTCGAACGGCTGAACGAAGAAAAGAGCGAGCTTGAAAACAAGCTCGTCGGATATAAAAAGCTGTATGACAGCAAGAACGCAAAGCTGACAGAGAGCAGGACGATATACGAGCAGATGCGCCGTACACTTGACGGCAAGCGTCAGAAACTCGAAACGCTGTCGGACATCGAAAAGAACATGGTCGGCTATTTCTCCAGCGTAAAGGCGGTCATCAATGCCGGTAAGCGCGGTCAGATAGGCGGCATACATGGCACTGTCGCGGATATAATATCCGTTGACAAAAAGTACGCCGCAGCAGTCGAGACAGCACTCGGAAACGCACTGCAGAATATCGTTGTTGACAGCGAGGAAACCGCAAAGCGCTGCATACGCTTTCTCAAAGACTCAAACGGCGGACGTGCGACGTTCTACCCTATAACCTCGGTAAAAGGTTCGTATCTCAAACAGAACGGACTTGAAAACGAGGACGGTTTTGAGGGCATCGCGGCGGAGCTTGTCAGATGCGACGGGAAATACCGCGATATCATAAGCTCGGTTCTCGGAAGAACTGCCGTAGCGGACGATATCAACTCGGCAGTGCGCATTGCAAAGAAATACGGCTACAAATTCAGGATAGTCACCCTCGACGGACAGATAATAAACGCGGGCGGTTCCCTGACAGGAGGTTCGCTCAAGGAAACGAACGGCATAATCTCCCGTAAGCAGGAGATAGACACCCTCGGTGCGGATATCGCGCAGCTGTCTGAAAAGATAAAGACCTCACAGGAGGAATACGCGGCGCTCTCTGCCGAGGTCGGCAAGATGAGCATTGAAATGGAGGGCTTCACCGAGCGCATCACGGAGCTGAAACAGGAGGAAGTCCGCATAACTACCGAGATAGCCGGCATAAAAGACCTTATCGGACAGCTTGAAGAGCAGCTCGACAACGCGGAGCTGTTCATCGAAAAGAGCAGAAAGCAGACCGCCGAACAGGATAAGCTGATAGAAGCGGCAAATGCGGATATCGAAAAGCTCGGCGCAGAGATAGCCGAAAACAGCAAAAAGCTGGAACAGGCGGGTGCAAGGCTCGAAAAGGCGGAGTCCGACCGTTCCGCGGCTTCGGAGAAGATAGCGGAGCTCAACCTTGCGCGGATAGCCGCTGAAAAGGATATCGAGAACCTCATGCAGCAGAAGGCGGACGCGGAACGCGCAAGAGATGCCGCAGCCGGAAGCGGTGAGCAGTTCGACCGCGAGACGGCGGATGTGAACGCTTCCACCGAGGAGATAAGAAAGCGGATAGAAGAAAAGAAAGCGGAGATAGAGGCCGCGAAAACGCGCTTCGGTGACACTGGAAAAGCAATCGAAGAGCTGATAGTCAAGGAAAACGGCTGTGAGAAGCGCATAAGCGAGATCACAAAGGAAATACGCGAGAAGAGCGCCGACAAGGAGAAATTCTCCAACGCACTGGCGGCTGCTGCCGAAAAGAAAGCGGCTGCCGAAAAGGAGCGCGACAAGCTGAAAATATCACTCTGGGACAAGTATGAGCTTGCTTTCAGCGACGCGAAAGCGCTTGCGGAAAAGATAGAAGATCTCGCCGCGGCAAGACGGGAATTACAGGATCTGCGCAGACAGATCATCGCGCTCGGCAGCATAAACTTCTCCGCTATCGAAGAATACGAGGAAGTAAAGGCACAGTACGACGCGCTTTCCGTACAGCTGCGCGATGTCGAAAAGTCGAAGGAAGAGCTCGAAAGGCTGATAAACAATCTTACCGCCGATATCAAGGCACGGTTCCTTACGAGCTTCAACGATATCAACGAGAAATTCAGCTCCGTATTCAAAGAGGTATTCGGCGGAGGTGAAGCACACCTTGAACTCATGGATCCGGATAACGTTCTTGAAAGCGGCATAGAGATATTCGCGGCACCGCCCGGAAAGCTGATAAAGAACCTTATCTCCCTGTCCGGTGGCGAGCAGACAATGGTGGCTATCACGATATACTTCGCGATACTCATGCACCGCCCTACCCCGTTCTGTATGCTTGATGAGGTCGATGCGGCTCTCGACGAGATAAATGTTGTGAAGTACGTCACATATCTGAAACGCTTCTGCACAAATACACAGCTCATGATAATAACCCACAGGCGCGGAACAATAGAGGGCTGCGATGTGCTGTACGGCGTGTTCATGCAGGAAAAAGGCGTATCGAGACTGATCCATCAGGAGCTTATTGACGAAATGGATCTGGAACTCGACTGATGATCGTGAAAGGATAACAATGGGATTTTTTGAAAAACTTAAAGAGGGTCTGAAAAAGACCAAGGACAGCTTCGTCGCAAAAGTGAACATACTCGTGAACTCATTCACGAAGATAGACGAGGACTTTTTCGAGGAGCTGGAGGAAACGCTGATAATGTCCGATATCGGCGCGGTGACGGCGGAGAACATCTGCACAAGGCTGCGCGCGGAGGTCAAGCGCACCGGCACCACCGAGACCAACGCGGTAAAGGGACTGCTGAAAGGTATTGTGGCGGATATGCTGCGCGGGGACAACTCGCTTAACCTTGAGACCAAGCCCTCCGCGATACTCGTTATCGGCGTGAACGGCGCGGGCAAGACCACCACGATAGGAAAGCTGGCGGCGAACCTGAAACGCGACGGCAAAAAGGTCATAGTAGCGGCCGCGGACACGTTCAGAGCAGCGGCGATAGATCAGCTGAACGTCTGGACGGACAGAGCCGGTGTCGATATCGTAAAGCACGCAGAGGGCAGCGACCCGGCTTCGGTAGTGTTCGATGCCTGTACGGCAGCAAAAGCGAGAAACGCAGACGTGCTTATCGTAGATACCGCGGGCAGACTGCACAACAAGAAGAACCTCATGGACGAGCTGAAAAAGATATCGAGGATAATCAATCAGCAGCTTGAAGGCTGTTCACTCGAAACACTGCTCGTTCTGGACGCGACCACGGGACAGAATGCCGTCAATCAGGCAAGACTGTTCAAGGAGGTCTGCGATATCACGGGTATAGTGCTCACAAAGCTGGACGGTACCGCAAAAGGCGGCATTATCCTGCCTATAAAGGACGAGCTCGGCATACCGGTAAAGCTCGTAGGTGTGGGCGAGAAGATAGACGATTTACAGAACTTCATACCCGAGGATTACGCGGAGATACTTTTCGCGGACGACGGAAAAAAAGACAGCGATGAAGATGAAGCCGGCAATAACGGCGATGAGGATGACGAATAATATGAAACTTGTAATTGCGACGAATAATCAGGGTAAGGTAAGAGAGATAAAGGAAATGCTCGAACCGATAGGCTACGAGCCTGTATCACTGAAAGACGCGGGAATAGAGATAGAGGTAGTCGAGGACGGCGAGACCTTCGCGGAGAACGCACACAAGAAGGCAAAGGCAGTATATGATATCTGCCGCTGCCCCGTTGTGGCGGACGACAGCGGACTTGAAGTCGATTTTCTCGGCGGAGCACCGGGCATCTATTCCGCAAGATACGCGGGCGAAGATGCAACAGACGAACAGCGCATACAGAAGATACTCGACGAATTGGACGGCGTTGACAAAAGCATGAGAACGGCACGCTTCGTATGCTCGCTGTACTGCATAATCGACGACGACACAGAGTACAGCGTCCGCGGGACCCTTGAGGGCTTCATCGGTACGGAACCGCTCGGACACAACGGCTTCGGCTACGACCCGATATTCATGGTTGACGAGGATACAAGCGTGGCGATGCTCTCTTCGGAGGAAAAGAACCGCATAAGTCACCGCGCCTCGGCAATAAAGCAGCTTACGGCGATACTCGCAAAAAAGGAGTTCTGATATGAAGCACAGATGCATGGCAGCCGCACTCTTCATCTCTTTTGTCACGGCAGCCGCAGGCTGTGGACAGCAGACGGCTCCCGCCGTTGCAGGCACACCGGAAACGACTGCCGCAGCCACGGAAACAACTGTATCCGAAACGGCTCCGGAAACGACAGAGACCGAAACCACAACTGCCGGTACAACGGAAACGGTCACCTCTGCCGATGAACCCGAACCGCTGCCGGAAGGCACATACCGTCTTGACGGGGTGACATTCAGATTTTCGGAGATCACCGACGAGCTTCACGAGGATCTTTTAGACCTGATGGAAACGCTGCACGGCAAGCCGGAAGGCAAATTCGTAAGAGTCGTCTTTGAAGTCATCGACGGCGGCGAATACGGCGGGCTGCGCGCAGACAGGGTAAAAAGCGTTTTCGGCAAAGACGGCAGAACGCGGCTTAACGGAGCCTTACCGATCGATTTCTCGTATTCCGATTCCCTACTCGCGGAAACCGATTCTTCGACGCACTATATGAACGATCAGATATTTCCGGTTTTTGCAGTGGATAACGACTTCGATCCCGCTTCGGCTGAGGTAACTGTCGATCTCTCCGGAATGAATGACCTGCTCCCTGCCCCGCAGAACGTAAAAGCGGAAACAAACACAAGGAACAGGAATATTACGGTCTCATGGGATCCGGTAGAAGGCGCGGACGATTACGGAATATCCGTATGCTACCCCGATGTTGCCGTGAGATATGAAGATAAAAAGGTTTTCGGAAACGGTTACACTTCCGTCTCTACAAAGGACACATCATACACGTTTGAATGTAACGTAAGCAACACCGTTTACCTCAGGGTGTACGCCCTTGTCAGCGACGGTGAACATAAAAAAGAACAGTCATACGCATATACGCAGTTCAGACGCTTCTGAAAACTGCATGGACAGAGGATAAACCAAAGCATAAATAC
>CACZGM010000113.1 GCA_902780695.1 uncultured Ruminococcus sp.
TGATTATTCTGGAATTTTCCTTGCACTTTTGCAACCGCGAACAGGCTTCAAGCTGCGCTATGAAGCCTGTTCACGATTGATGAGCAGACATTAAATAATCATGCCACGTTTCTATTGATTATCAACATATCGCAGACTAACAGCTCCGGAACGCTGTTTTATGCCGTCCGGAGCTGTTGACTTGGAAGAAAAGAAAATTCAGTTAGTCCCAGTAAGTGCTGTGCCTTTCACATAAAGCGTGTATCCGTTTGATATTACGCCTGACAGGTCGCCGTCAAAACTCGTAACATAGCTGTCGCCGGTGAGTGTCCATGTGCATCCGCTTTCAAGAGTTACGGAAACCGTACCGGCCTCGGTTGAAACCGTGTCGCCCGCGGCGTTCGTTATATTTCCGCCGATGTAACCGGTAAACGATGAAGACCCAGTGAGATTCAGTGTAAGCGCGGAGTTGCTGCCGACAAGAATTGCGCCTTCAAGTACTTGTCCGGAAGCGTTCAGCACAGCGGTATTGTTTCCGCCGTTCCAACCGTCATCGCATACAGAAATGAGTATGTTGTCACTGTCCTCATTAGTGATCTTAACGCCGGAGAGCGTTATTATCGCGTTGGTGTTGGTCACATGGAACACATGACCGTTTCTGCTCGTAAGACTGCCCCCGGTCATCGTGAAAGCGGAAGTTCCGCTCGCCGCGTCTCCCGACATTGACTGATATATCATTATGGTGTCAAGGAATTTCGCGTTGCCGTTGCGCTTGGTATTATTCGCGGTCAGATTGCAGTTGTTGAGCGTGATCGAGTTCAGACCTTCGATGCAGACACCTTCGGAAAGATTTGATACAAGCTCCGCGTTCGATACTGTAATGTCGGCAGTGGAGTATATTGCAGGCGAGCCAAGACCGTTCGATGTGTAAGTTCCGCCGTCAACGGTAACTGTTCCGCCGCCGCGGTCGGTGCGGATAGCCGCCGAGGACTGACCGCTTGTTGTAACTGTCAGATCGTATGCTTCGGTAACACCGCCGCCCGTGGTCATTATACCGCCGGAGCCGCTGCCTGTAGTTGTTATGGTCGTATCTTTGATTATGAGCGTAGTCCCGTCTCCGTCAGCTCCGTTATGCCCGCCGTTACCGCCATAGCAGAACACGCCGTTTGCACCGGAAGCGTCGGAAGTGATCGTACCGCCCGTTATCGTGGCAGTAGTGCCGCCCTTGACAAGAACAGCCGCGTTCTGCCCGTAGAAATTGCAGTTGTCGCCGCCGTCGGAGTCACCTGTCTTTGTAACGTTCAGACCGCTGACTGTTACAGCGTCAGACGTGCTTATCATCAGCGCGCTCTGATCGGCTGTATCAGAAGCGTAGGTATTACCGCCCTCGGTCGCTGCCGCGGTTATCTCGACTGAGCCGCCGTAAATGACTTCAGAACTGTTCCCGCCGAATCCACCGCCGTTTCCGCTGGGGGCTCCGCCTTCACCATCAGGCTTTTCGGGAGGAGTTCCGCCTTCCGGCATATCCGGAGGAGTATTGCCGTTACCGCCGTCCGGCTTTTCGGGAGGCGTACCCTCGTGCATTTCGTTTTCGCCGGAAGTATCATTCTGTTCTGTTTCAGAAACCGTCGTCTGCTCAGCTGCAATGGCTGTTGTCTGTTCCGAACCGCTATTTGCTGTGCTTGTACCACAGGCTGCAAGAGAAGCCACCATCATCATAGCAATTATAGTAGAAATGTACTTTTTCATATTGATCTCTCCCTTTCGGTATTTTTACAAACATTTCCGTTTGTTTATTTATACTATAGCATCGAAACTTAAAACAAACTTAAAGTTTCAGAAATTAAATGTGGTGATTAGGATTGTTTTATGTATCAGTGATTCTTTGTGCAAAACAAAAATCCTTCACTGTGAATTTTGCAGATTTTGTTACAAAACTTATCAAATCACCACAAGACACGGATGTCATAAGGAAGTTTTCCGAGCGCTGCACGATGCAGCGCCAAAAAGAAAACTTCCGAAATCAGAAGCTTCAATGCTTTTCCTGCCATATCGCACTTCCTTTTCAAAAATAATCAAAGAAATATGTAAAATATACTTGACATTTAATCAAATATATGTTATATTATTTTTGACGAGGGGGTGTATGTATTTGCCAAAGAACCTAAAGCTCAAATCCGCAAGAGCCGCGCTTGACCTTTCACAGCAGCAGCTCGCGGAAAAGGTCGGAGTCACACGACAGACATTGAACGCGATAGAGAGCGGCAACTACAACCCGACTATAAATCTATGTAAAGCAATATGCAAGGTACTCGGAAAAACTCTTGACGAGCTATTTTGGGACGATTAAGGAGGATAAGCTATGACAGACTGGAATAAATTTAACCCTGCCGAATTTGACGAGAGACAAAAGATAGTTAAACAAAAGGGCGCACTGATCGCTCTTGCTGTATTTGCAATGCTTTCAGGTATCGATATCGTCCTCTCGGACATTTTTCGATGGGCAGACGGCATAGGTGTTGTCGTGCTGCTTATGGGTATATCGATGGCAGTGTATCAGATATACTGCGCTGTAAACGGCGGCTTTATGGCTGCCAACGCCAAAGAACTCGGCAGTGATAAGATAAACCTTATTTTACCGGTTGTGATACTCGGATTGTTAATTTTTATGATATTCATTGATATTATAGATGACGGCAATATTCGTTTTGTGGAAAATGGTATTTTAAGGACTTCCTCTATGATGATGATAAGTTCCGCTTTGATCCTCGGCTCAATGATTATAGCTACACTTATCTATCGTTCTAATGCCAAAAATGACGATAATGACAGCGATGAGTAAAACACTGATGATATGTAACAAACCGTGTACGGAAATCCCGCACACGGCTTTTTCTTAATTGACATTTGTACAAAAAAGTGATAGTATAGTCATATTGGCTCATTGCTCACTATATATGACATTTTTCCGCCATGTCCGCCGAATATCTGCCATGTTCCTATGCCGAGCCGCTGAAACAGAGCTGTTCTCTCAGCTGCACAGAGTTCCTTGTCGGTATCGACAGATGTCATAAGGATAGGTGCATAGCGGTTGTACTGTGCCTGCTGCACGGTCATATCCTTCATATTCACGAAAATATCGCCGGTAAATGCCAGATGATGTTCAAAGTCAATAAGGACAGATTCTCCGGCAAGATGCCCGCCCTTGCCCTGATATAGTTCGAAGTGCAGATCTCCGAAATCAAAGAAGCCGGTTTGTTCAATAAGCTGGCTTATTTCTTTTTTATCTCCGACAACCTTCAGCTTCCCGGGAGATAAAGCAGTGTATGAAGTCAGGACCTTGCAGATTCGCACATACGGCTTATGCATCGGATTCATCTCACGGAAGCCGTCCTTATCTTCGCTTTCAAGACGAAGGCACTCCGCACTCCCGGCGCTCGCATATACTGTATCAAAAAGAGGAAGAAGTCCGCAATGGTCTACATCCGCATGAGTGATAAAGCATTTCTTATAAATGCTGTCAAATTCGGGAACAACGCTCCTGATGACAGACAGCATTTCATCTTTATAGCAGGCGTAGCCGGAATCAACAAACAGATATTCGCTGCCGCTTTTTATAATTGCGGTATTGCTTCCGCACGGAGGCTCAATAAGTGTTACTGCTGTATTATCGGTGATATTGTGAGAGGTTATCCTCGGAGAAAAATTCCTGCCTCTTGAAGCCGCGAGCAGCTCTGCGAAACGGCTTATGCTGTCAAATGTACGATAGGGAGATACACCGGTCTCGTCCAGTATCTGCATAGCCAGATTTGTATTGACTATGAGCTCATTTCTTGCTTCGCCGGATATTCCCATAGCAGATGAGAGTTCATTGACGAATGTACTGTAAAAGAAGCTGTTGTCAAATATCTTCTCGGCGTGATTATATTCAATTACCCTGACACTGCAAAGCTTTTTGGCTTCTTCGATGAAAGCATTTATTTTATACGGATCATCAACTATAAGCCCCATTTTGAAAAGCTGATATTCTGTACCGTTTTCCTGAGAACTGATGTATGATATATTGAAATTATGCGCACTGATCAGTTCCAGAATTGCGGTCACGCTGCCGGGTTCGTCTTTCAGACGAAACTCCAGCAGTACAACGCTCCGATTGTCCTCGCCGCATTGTAGGTAACCGATCGCGGTAAGTTCTTCGGCTGCTTTTTCAAGCTCCTGCGGGGTTCCCTCTGCGTCGATAAACAGCATATGGGAATCCACAGCTTTGTTATAGCTTACTCTCGTGATATTAACGCCGAGCGAAGCAAAACACCTGCTTGCCTTCAGAAATGCGCCGATGTGATTCGGCATTTTCGTTACAAAAGTCTTGTTCATTATTTCTGATACTTAGCCTTATCCATTTCCCGGATAGCTGCACGGCGTATCTTGCCGCTGCCTACTGTCTTCGGGAGCTCGGGAACAAACTCGATGACGCGGGGGTACTTGTAAGGTGCGGTACGCTCCTTGACGTATTCCTTTATCTCGTTTACAAGCTCCTCCGAGCCTGTTTTATCTTTTGTGAGAACGATAGTTGCCTTTACTACCTGACCCCTTATCTCGTCCGGAACGCCTGTAACAGCACATTCAAGCACATAGGGCAGCTCCATGAGAACGCTCTCGATCTCGAAAGGCCCGATACGGTAGCCGGAAGACTTGATAACATCGTCAACTCTGCCGACATACCAGAAGTAACCGTCCTCATCTACCCACGCGGTATCGCCGGTGTGATAGTAACCGTCGCGCCATGTCTCGGCAGTGTTCTCTTCATCTCCGTAGTAGCACAGCGCAAGTCCCGGAACGCCGTATCCGGGAGCATTAACGTCTTTCAGCTTTACGCAGATCTCACCCGTTTCGCCTGTACCTGCGGGAGTTCCGTCGGGAAGAAGCACACGGACATCATACTGCGGGTTTGGCTTGCCCATACTGCCAGGCTTAGGTTCCATACCAACAACATTTGCGATAGTAAGTGTGGTCTCAGTCTGACCGAAGCCCTCCATCAGCTTGATGCCGGTCGCCTTATAGAACTGGTGGAACACTTCGGGGTTGAGAGCCTCGCCGGCAATGCAGGCATATTTCAGCGAAGAAAGATCGTACTTCGACAGGTCTTCCTTGATGAAGAAACGGTACATTGTGGGCGGTGCGCAGAAGGAAGTCACATTGTACTTTTTGAACATCGGGAGAATATCGTCCGCGTGGAAACGGTCGAAATCATAGACGAACACTGCCGCCTCGTTCATCCACTGACCGTATAGCTTGCCCCAGAGAGCCTTTCCCCAGCCGGTATCGGAAATAGTGAAGTGCAGGCCGTTCGGGTCGGCGTTCTGCCAGTAACGCGCAGTCACATAATGACCTAGAGGATACTGATAGCTGTGCAGCACGAGCTTGGGATTGCCGGATGTACCGGAGCTGAAGAATATCAGCATCGGGTCGGTGCCGCAGGGCGTTTCGGCTGTACGCGGGAACTCCGTACCGTATGCGGGAAGCTCGGCATTGAAATCGTGCCAGCCCTCACGCTGACCGTTCACCATGATCTTTGTTTTCACGGTGGGTGAAACGGCGCAGGCCTTATCGACTTCATCCGCTACTTCTCCGTCGGCGGTACATACTATAGCCGATACCTCCGCGGAATTGAAGCGATATTCGAGGTCATGCTCCTTGAGCATATTTGACGCGGGGATCACCAGAGCGCCTATGCGATGCAGCGCGATTATTGAGAACCAGAACTGATAGTGCCGCTTGAGTATCAGCATTACGCGGTGTCCTTTTTTTATTCCGAGGGATGTGAAATAATTTGCGGTCTGGCTGGAATACCGCTTTATATCCGCGAATGTGAAACGGCGTTCATTATGATTGACGTCCACATAGATCATCGCCGTCTTATCGGGGCATTTCTCCGCCATAGCGTCAACTATATCATAGGCGAAGTTGAACTTATCCTGATTTTTGAAATTTACAGCGCTCAGCACGCCCCTGTCGTCGGTCTCGCACTCGACAAACTTTTCCGCCACAGGGTGTAAAAGACCTGCTTTGTCAACATTTGTGAGATAGTGCTCCGCAACGTGCTCGCGGTATTCCGCCATGCCTGCCGTACCTCGCGGAGCCATAACGAGCGCGTATATCTCGCAGTCCTCACCGTCAAGCGCCGTTTCATTGTGGGGCATGGAGCTGTCGTAGTAGATGCTGTCTCCCTCATGGAGTATTTCCGTATGCGAGCCCACAGTCATACGCATCGTTCCCTTGATAACGATGTCCATTTCCTGTCCTGCATGACTTGACATATGAAGCGGCTGAGAAAGCGCTTCTTCGGAATACGGGATGACTACATGGAAGGGTTCGAGGGTCTTGTTCTTGAATTTCGGCGCAAGGCGATTATAGACAAAACCCTGCCTGCGGACTATCGGCGCGCCTTCTCCCTTGCGTGTTACGGTATAACCGCTCAGCTCCGGGCTGCTGCCTTCCATGAGGTCTGTTATCTCGACATGGAATTTATTGGCGCACTTGTAAACAAACGTGAATGTGAAGTCCTTTTCTCCGGACTCGAATTTCACATAATCCTCCACGGAATAACCTGTCACATCCGCCATTTCCCGGACGGTCAGACCGAGATCCTCGCGCAATGCAGCTATACGCTGCGCTACCTCTCTGATCTTCATTTCTGCACTCTGCTGATTTACTTTTTCGCTCATGATAAAAATTCTCCTTTCGGTTACGGCTTGCCGGCACTGAGCCTGGCAGCCGTGTCTGGTTTGAATACTGGAAAATGAAACGAGAAGTATCGGAAGTTTTCTTTTGTATGTACCGCGTCCTTGCGGTGCTTTGGAAAACTTCCTTATGACATCCTTGTCTTGGTGCGGATGTTTTTCGCGAAAAAACAAAAACTCGTCTCAAAGAAATGATCTTTGAGACGAGTATCAAGTACTTGATTACCCGCGGTACCACTCAAATTGTGCCGCTATTGCGTAACACCACTTCAGACTCCAGCAAGTCCTATTCATTGACGCAGAATCACGGGAACGCTTACTTCATTGTTCGGCATTCCGGCTCAGAAGGGATACATCAGAACGCATATCACCGACTCACACCAACCGTCGGCTCTCTGGAGACATTGGCGAACCTCTGCGTGTCTTCCTCACAGCTTATGATTTGGATTATATCACACAATAATTCATTTGTCAAGAGATTTTCAAAAATATTTTTTGAATGAATAATGCGTCCTCAACAACTGCCTTATGGCAGTTGTTGTTCCTGAATCCGCAATGCGGATTCAGGAAAGCCTTGAAAATACACTTTCAGCGTATTTTCAAGGCGGACACATTCCTTGATGTCAAGCTCATTCCGACCTACGGT
>CACZGM010000114.1 GCA_902780695.1 uncultured Ruminococcus sp.
CTACACAAAGAACGGTTCGTTCTATGACGTTGACCAGGGTGCGGAGCCGGATTATGCAATTTGCAAGCTCGAACACTTCTATGACAGAGAGTGGCTCACAAATTACATCGACTCTCTTGCGTAAGCTCATCTGGGAAAACACCGTTCACAGACGGATATCCCGAATGGACGGATAGTCACAATTGTTTCGGCAGAACAGCTGATCCATGTGCAGAGCGGAGTTTCCCGCCGACAACATATAAAAAGCCGGGGCAGTAAAATAGCTGTCCCGGCATTCTTATTGTCTCACTTCAGGAGTATTCGCATCTATGTACATGATCGGCTTCGGATGACGGGATAATATTCCTAACATCATAAACGGCATAAGAAAGGCATATGAGCAGAAAAATCACACTAATATCGAAGAGATCGAAAGCCTCAATAATATCATAGAAGGCAAGAACAGAAAGCTCCGGAACATCAAGACCGCCATAATGACAGGCTTCATGGAAGATGATTTCAAGGACGAAATAACTAAACTAAAGGAAGATATAGAGCAGCTCGAAGATGAAAGAGACAGACTGATACCTGCTGAGTCTCCGCCTGACATAACCGAAGAAGCTCTCAAGAGCTTAATAGACATATTTTCAGACAAAGTAAAGTCAAGAAATATAGAGAACTGCAAGAGGTTCATTCAGGATTTCGTTGACAGCGTGATCGTATTTGAGGACAAGGTTGAGGTAAATCTCAAAATACCTGAACCTTCCAGCAGCCTCATAATAAGAAGAACAGTCAACAGACAATTCCTGCCAACTGTTCGTAATAAGCCAAGACTCCCGTAAAATACAAGAAAAAACAGAGGGATAGTACATTTAATCCCTCTGTTTTTCTTCACCGTAAGCTAAAGTACGGGTTCTTGCTGGAGCTGGTGAACGGACTCGAACCCCCGACCTGCGCATTACGAATGCGCTGCTCTACCGACTGAGCTACACCAGCATATTAAATTGTGAAAATTTGTAAAGTCTATGTTTTGATCCGACTGCTGCGTCGCTTTATAACCGGTCCGAGACCTGCGCTCTTGATGCGCTTTACACTTGCGGTTCCCGAAAAATATTTCGCAGGCTCATATTTTCCGACCGCTGCGCCATTTTCATCGTCCTTCATCTGCCCGAGGCAGCGGACGCCGAAAATGCTACCGACTTGTTGAATTCGCTCTGTATGCGCGCATCGTGCGCGCTTTTGGCGAATTCGCCGCTGCATCGTGCAGCTGCTACACCAGCATATTACATTGTACGCCGGAAACCCCGGCACGCAAAACTGTATTTAACAGATCTGCTTTATGGAATCCGTCTGCTTTTTATCATTCACAAACCGATCGCACAATTTACCACAACATATTGTGTCCTGCACGAAAATTTCTGCGAAATGCAGAAAAAGTCTTGCAAAAGAGCAGGAAATATGCTAAAATAGGAGCGGAGTATTTACAACTCACTTAATATATTATACACATTTTTCGGAATTTGTCAAGAGAGGTTTTATAAAATGAGCCTTAAAAATAAAACATTTCAGATAATCCTGCGTATTATCTGCGGATTATTCTTTGTTCTTGCTATCTTCCTGAGCGTTACGGCGGTCGTTTATTCGCTCAGCGACGGCACGCCGAACATCTTCGGTTCCAATATTTATCTTGTCAAGACGGACGCGTTCGGATTCCTCACCGACGGCACGGCGCTGATATCAAAGCAGGTGCCGCCCTCGGAGATACAGCGCACGAACATCGTGATTTTCAATCTCGAAAACGGCAAGCCCGCCCTTGCGCAGGTGCTTGACAGCGAACTTGCGGACGGAGTTTACAGCTTCCGGGTGCTGACCGAGAACGATTCCGAGATCACGCTGACGCAGAGCCAGGTCGTTGCAAAGGGCATGAGTTATTCGGATATACTGGGAGTCCTCATAAAGTTCGCGGTCTCGCCCTTCGGCATGATGCTGGTAGCTATCGTTCCCTGCATAATAATCATAATACTGGAGATAGTGAAATTTGCGGGCAAGATAATGCCGCAGCCGGAGATAGAAACGATAAAGAAGCAGTACGAAGTGCCGACGTATATCCCGAACACGGACAAGGCTCCCCATGAGCGCCGCGGAAAAGCGGAAGCCGCAAAAGCCTATCGCACCGCGTCACTCGACAACAGCATCGGCATCTACGACACCGGCATAAGCGAAAGCGCCCGCACCAGACGCCGTGCTCCCGAAACAAAGAACGACTACGCGGATATTGCCGCAAGACAGCAGCAGTCGCCGCTTTTCACGAATCCCACCCGCAAGCCGCAGAAAACGGTATCGAAGTCCACCATGCCCCTCTCCGCGAAGAAGCTCGATGCCGCTATCGAAGCGACAAGAGCCGAGCACGAGCTTGAAGATATGCAGAAGATGCGCGAGCAGGTAGTCCGCGATATACAGAAGACTCGCGGTGCGGCAATAGCCGCCGAAAAGGCATTCGAGACAGGCGAAAGACAGATAAGCGCGGAAGCCGCAAAAACCTCCCGCCTTGCAAGAACCACGGTCATAGGCGAGCTCTCGCGTGAGCGCACCTCCGAGTTCACCGAAGCCGCACAGAGAACGATATCCGCACAGGAGCAGCGCCGCACCCAGAATACCGCCGCACTCCAGCAGCCGCAGCAGAAAAAAATACAGCGTCCCGCCCTCCGCCTCGAACGTGAGGAACCCGTCCGCCAGTACACTCCCGGCCGCCGCGGCACCAACACGACTACATCTATACCGCGTCTTGACTCGCTTTTAAGCGAGGACAGCGACAGCGATACAAAATACAACATCGACGAGATACTCGCCGGTCTCGACAACAAACGCGTATGATTTGACAAGTCCCTGCTATACCTGCTGCCTTCGGCTGATACAGCACGTTTGTAAGTCTCTGCCCTGTCTTCTGCCTTCGGCTGATGGGGCTCTGCCCCAAGCCCCGCCGGAGCGTCGCCCCGGACTCGACCAAGGTTTCACCTTGGATCCAAGGACGCGTTTTCAGAAGAGACTTTTGGAGAGAGTTTCAGAGAAGGGGCTCTGCCCCTGTGACCCCGCCAACCCCCTTTAAAAAAGGGGGCTGGACACCCTAAATTAATGCAGTATTTCAGAGCGTACAGCTGTGGGCGAGCGCAGACTGAAATGCAGTGGGGTTGGCGATATTTCGTGCAGAAATAGCAGAGTAAAGCTGTTTTCCCTGTAATAATCGAACGGTTTACATAAAAAGCCCACAATACAGTCCTCCGGACGGCAGCAGCTGTCCGGAGGACTTTTCGATTTCAGCGGACGGTGACTGCAAACAAAACGTTGACAGCAAAACGTATCCGTGCTATAATTTTAACTGTAAAACCATGAATTGTGGCGAACGCGCCGCCCCGAACTCCGCAGTTATACTCTTCTACGGGCAAGTACATTGGTCGTATCATAATGTACTCTGCTAAGACAAATCTGAATAAAGGAGACAAACCACAATGTCATGCAGGATAATGCTGATAAGTCAGGGAACCGCGTTTATGACCGACACGCTTGTAAACAATCTTATCCGCTCCGGCTCGGAGGTCATATCGGCAGACCCCTCGATAACGGCAATAGGCGCGGAAAAGGAACACACGGATATCATACTGCTTTTCGCGGGCGACAGCATACTCCGCAATGCCGAAGTGCTTGTCTATCTCAAAGATCTGTGCAGCGACAGGAACATTCCGCTGTGCATTATCGGATACGAGAAGGAATTTGCGTCGGTACACAGGTTCATACCGAAGGGGCTGATAACGCGCGAATTTTCAAGACCGTTCGATGTAAAGAACCTCACTGCGGAGCTTCTGTCCGTGGTAAAGGATACCGAGGAACTGAAAAAGGGCAGGCATATACTGCTTGTCGATGACGATGTGACGTTTCTGCGGCTTATGCAGGACTGGCTCTCGATGAAATACCGCATAACAGCCGTGAAATCGGGAATGCAGGCTATCACATACATAGCGTCGCACACGCCCGATCTGATACTGCTCGACTACGAGATGCCGATAACTCCCGGCTCGCAGATAATGGAGATGATACGGAGCGAGCCCAATTCCGCGGGAATACCGATAATTTTCCTTACCGGAAAATCGGACAGGGAGAGCGTGATGAACGTCATGCGTCTCAAGCCGGAGGGATATCTGCTCAAATCAATGCACAAGGAGGACATCATTACCGCGGTGGATAATTTCTTTGCGACACGGAAATGGAAAGCGGCGGCGGCGGACGCGCCGGCGGGGAACGCCCCGCTCCGTAATGCGTAGGCGGCGGACGCGCCGCTCCGTAATGCGTAGCGACATTCTTCTATGGGCGGGTGCGCCACCTCGGTTAGTTATTCTCTTCTATATATGGTAAAAAAGAAACAGCACAGATCGTTATTCTGTGCTGTTATTGTTATTCTCGGAAACGGAGTCTCTACCAACCCCACTGCATTTCAGTCAAAAGCTGCCCATAGCTGTACACTCTGAAATACTGCATTGGTTTAGGGTGTCCAGCCCCCTTTTTTAAAGGGGGTTGGCGGGGTCACAGGGGCAGAGCCCCTTCTCTGAAATCTCTCAAAAAGTCTCTTCTAAAAACGCGTCCTTGGATCCAAGGTGAAACCTTGGTCGAGTCCGGGGCGACGCTCCGGCGGGGATTGGGGCGGCGCCCCATCAGCCGAAGGCAGAAGGCAGGGCAGAGACTTACAAACGTGCCGTATCAGCCGAAGGCAGGAAGTATAGCCGCTTTCCTGACAGCGGCTATTATATCCGGTGCGTCGGCGGGCTTCATCAGATAACCTGCTGTGTTCGCGGCCTGAATGCTTCCGACCACATCGGGGGTGTTCGCGCCGGTGAGGAATATCACCGGAATACCGGCGTAATCGGCTTTTCCGCGTATTGCCGCGAGAGTTTCAAGACCGTTCATCTCCGGCATTTCGTAATCGAGAAGTATCACATCGGGGCGCTTTCTGTCAAGCAGAGCCAGCGCCTTGCTGCCCGATGTCGCGAGAACCATATCAAATTCCCCGCCGATCATCGACTTCATCATACGCAGTATTCCCGCGTCGTCGTCTATGACCATGACCGTGAGCTTTTCCGCGGCTACGCCGGAATGCGGGAGCGCCGCGCATACCGCGTCATAAGCCGCCTGCACATCGTCCGGGCAGACAGCGGCGGGGTGAAGTTCCGTCAAACCGGCGGCTTCTTCGGGCGTACCGAGCAGCACGACGGGTACGGAGGAGTGCTTCCCGGCAATATGCCGTATTATATCCCTTTCGGTACCGGCTGCGCGTATGACGATAAGCGACGGGGCAAAGCTGCTGAGCAGGGCTTCTGCCGCAAAACCGCCGGACGAGCCGTATCTCACGGTATAATGCGCCGCGAGCCTGTCACCGAGCTGTGTGTATGTGCTGTCGGTCTTTCCGATAAGAAGAATTTTATCCATTATGTTATCTCCCTAAGTATTTTTGCAGTGATTTCCGCCGCCTCGTCTTCGTCAAATGCGAGAACGGCAGCTTTCAGACTGTCTATCAGCGGCTGTATTTCCGCACTGTACGAACAGCTCTCAATAATCGCCGCAGTCTCGTCCGCGGCTTCTATATCGCTCTCCCGCATATACGCGGCAAGAGCTTCGAGCAGCTCCGGCAGCTTCGCGGCACCGTCAGTTTTTTCCTGCGTGACCGGCTCTGTGCAGTGCCGCTTATATGCCGAATCAAGTTCACCGTATATCCGCGCCCATTCGCTCACAAACGCGCCGTGCAGGTCACGGATATCCTCCCGCTTTTCATCTTTCGCGAGCATTTCAAGCGTTCTTGCGGTTTCGGACAGCGCGTCAAGTCCTACTGTCGCGGCGGTGCTTTTCATCGAATGCACCGTAATGCGGTAAGCGGAGATATCACCGCCCTGCCGCATAACCTCATACGCCGCGTTCAGCTTTTCCAGCTTAACGGGCATAAGCTCGCAGAACCGCTTTACCGTGAGCGCAAGTATCTCCTCATCGGAGATGTTCTTCCGCGCGGAGGCGATATCAAGCTCCGCGATATCGGGTATGAACGGCACTCCCGCCGTTATGCCGGGAGCCTTTTCCTCTTTGACGGCAGGCTCCGGCTCATTATGCACGGTCTCCATATCCGCGGTCTCCGACGGTATCACAGCGTTGTGTCCGGCGCGTTCGCTCATCTTGTAATCCGGGTCGTCGTCTATCATCGCTATCATCACATCGGCAATTACCGGGTCGAACTGTGAGCCCTTGCAGCGTATTATCTCCGCGCGGACGGCAGACTGCTCGCGCACCGTGGAGTACGAACGGTTCGATGTCATAGCGTCATAGCAGTCCGCTATACATATTATGCGTGCCTCTTCCGGGATATTCATACCCGAAAGCCCGTCCGGGTAGCCGTGTCCGTCGTAGCGTTCGTGGTGCCAGCGCGCACCTGTGGCAAGTCCGGGTATCTCGGTGATGACTTTCAGTATGCCGTGTCCTATCTCGGTATGCTTCTTTATCTGCGCGTACTCGCTGTCGTCAAGGCGGGAGGTCTTGTTGATTATCGCCTCGCTCACGCCTATCTTGCCGACATCGTGCAGAAGTCCCATGTAATATATCTCGTCCTGCTCCTGCTTTGTCTTGCCCATGCGCCTTGCTATCTCGGCGGAGTAGGCGGCAACTCTCTGCGAATGACCGTTGGTGTAGTGATCTTTTGCATCGACTGCCTGCGCAAGCGCGAGCATGATCTGTTTTGAAAGGTGAGCCGAGCGTTTTGTCTGCGCGGCGACTTCACTGCTGAGGAAATTCTGCAGCCTGTCCAGCTCGATTATCCTGCGCACTCTCTCGATAAGCACCTGCGACGCAAGCGGCTTGCGGACGAAATCCGAAGCGCCGGCACGCAGACAGCGTATCTCCGCGTCCCTGCCCTCGTCGCCGGTAAGGAATATGACGGGTATAGACGAAAGCCCGTGGGACTGCCGTATATGGGAGAGGGTCTCGAAGCCGTCCATTCCCTCCATATTGATATCGAGAAGTATCAGCGACGGTCTTACCGACGCGAGCTTTTCGAGAGCCTCTGCGCCGCCGAGAGCCGTTTCGGTGCGGTATATCCTTCCGAGCATAGCCGCCGCACTTTCGCAGACCATTTCGTCATCATCGATTATCATAACGAGCGGGGTACCGGAAATATCCGCCGGTGCCGCAGCGGGAGCAGGACGCTGTTCCCTGCCCCGGCTCTCACCGCATTCCGCCGCGCTGTCGAGATGCCCTTCGATTATGCCGGTCATTTCCGCCGCCGCCGCGTTGATCTTCCTCGCGTATTCCTGCATCAGACGATCCCGCGATCAGCCTGCCGTAGCTGAGTATCGCGTCTATCGGTGATTTCAGCTCATGCGACACTTCCGCGAGCAGTCTTTTTTCGTCGCTTTTGTTCATTTTCTCATCCCTCTGTTTTGTTCGCACTGCCGCCGTCTGCGGCGGTGCAGAAACTATTTATATTATTCCCCGGCTGTCTCACCGCCGGCATCATTCACAATTTACCGCCCTGCCCCCAAAAGGAAATAAAAACTTTAAATCCCGACACATCAATTGTGCATTGTGCATTGTGAATTGTGCATTGGAAAAGTGCATTGTGAATTGTGAATTCTAATCATTAAGGATTTCGGGTATAAGGTCATAGTCGAAGTTGAGCGCGGCGAGCTTCAGCTTTTCAAAGCGCTCCGCTTCGCTGTCGGGGACAGTATATCCGTCAAGGCTCTTTATCATATACTCGATGCTGTCGTAATCGAGAGCCTCCGAAAATTCGAGTATCGTGCCGTAGGCTTCTTTCAGCTTCTCGCCGGATATGACAGGCTTTTCGCGGGCAGCGGTCTGCTTCGCGGGGGCAAGCGCTGCGGCAAGAGCGCGGTAATCCGACAGGAGCGCGTCCACGCCGCTTTCAAGAGTGACGGTATCGTTCGCGTTTCCGGCTTTTTCGAGAGTTTCCGCGAACGCGCCGAGCTTCTCCGCGCCGATTATCCTCGCCGTGCTTTTCAGAGCGTGAATCTTTATCGTAAGGCTGCGTATGTCGTTTTCACGCCGGAAGCGTTCCATTTCCGCGATATTCCCCTCCGCCGTGTCAAGGAACGTCCTCACCGCGTCCATATACGCGTCCGCGCTTCCGCAGTGTTTAAGACCGGCGGCAGCGTCTATGCAGTCCGTCCTGTACATGAAGTCGGGTATGACCTGCGCGGTGTCCGCGGTGTCCGCGCCGTCGGATGTCTGTATCTTCTCCTTCGGCAGATAGCCGAGTATCGTGCTTTCAAGGGCGTCGGGATTTATCGGCTTGGTAAGGTAGCCGTCAAAGCCCGCGGCGATATATGTCTCCTTCATTCCGGCAACCGCGTTCGCGGTAAGGCAGATCACGGGTGTGGCGATGTTCGGATTTCCGCTCATTGACCTCAGCTCCCTTAGCGCTTCGATACCGTCCTTGTTCGGCATCATGTGGTCAAGGAATATTATGTCATATTTCGACTCCGCGGAGCGTGCGATGCACTCGTCCGCGCTGTCGGCGGTATCTATCTGTATCTTCGTGCGCTTGAGAAGATTTCTGAATACTATCAGATTTACGGGCGTGTCGTCCACCACAAGCACACGCGCTCCGGGAGCCGCGAATTTCTCCCTGTACTGCCGTATTCCCGCTATCGAACGCCTGAACGCGGCTTCATAGTCGCCTACCGGCTCGTGACCGGTGACCGTCTGTTTCAGCGAGAAGCTGAACACCGAGCCCCTGCCGAATTCGCTCGTCACTTTCAGCGAGCTTCCCATGAGCCGCAGCAGGCTGTCGGTTATGGTGATGCCGAGACCCGTGCCTTCGATGTTCCTGTTGTTCGCTTCGTCTATGCGCTCAAACGCCGCGAACAGCTTCGATATATCCTCTTCCCTTATACCTACGCCGGTGTCCTCTACGCTCACGTTGAGCATTATGCTGTCGGGTTCGCCGGGTACGTTCTCACAGCCGACGGAGAATGTGACGGTACCCTTTTTGGTGTACTTCACCGCGTTGGTGAGGATATTCGTGACCGCCTGCCTTATGCGTATCTCGTCGCCGCGCAGATGATCGGGCATACCGCTGTCTATGTTCAGCACAAGTCCGAGACCCTTTTCCTCGGTCTTTGTGCGCAGCATCGTCACAAGATCGTTCAGCACTGCCGAAAGCTCATAGTCAACGGGGATTATGTCGAGCTTTCCCGCTTCTATCTTTGAAAAATCGAGTATATCGTTGATAAGTCCGAGGAGCAATATGCCCGATGCGCGGATATGACCGGAGTAGATGAGTATATCCTCGTTGTCGCATTCGCGCAGCACCATTTCGTTCATGCTTAATATCGAGTTCATGGGCGTGCGGATATCGTGGGACATAGTTGACAGGAAATACGTTTTCGCTCTGTTCGCGTCCTTTGCGTCCTGCGCCACACGCGCAAGCTCACGGTTCTTCTCTTCGAGGGCTATCCTTGCTCTTTCCCTGTCCGCCGCCTGTGACTTTGAGCGTGCCGAATCACGCACGAGGAACACTATCACTACCGCGATTATCACTACCGCTATTCCCGCGAAAAGCAGGAAATTGTCGCGGAGCATATCCGTGAATGTATATGTGTAAAGCCCGCCGGTATATTTGTTCGCAAGATTATGCATATACTCGGCGCCCATTATGTTTATGCCCCTGTTGAGCAGTTTCAGCAGACCGTCGTTTCCTATCCTCACGCCGAAGCAGCGGTCATCGGAGCGCGTCAGCAGCTTCATTGAAAGCTCGTGGTATCTGCTGTTGCGCAGCATCTCGTTTGCCCGCAGTCCGTTGAGCGTCGTGCAGTCCGCCTTCCCCGCGATAACGGCTTCAAGGTTCTCCTCCGCGGAACCGCAGTACAGGATCTCCGCGTTTCTGAAATGCGACATTATGTAATAATACTGCATACGGTTGTTTTCGTTGACCGCGAATGTGAGGCTTTCCTTTTCGGGGTAGCTGCCCTTGTAGATAAGCTCCGTGGTGGAGGAAACGACCGCGTTGCTCTGATATATCCCGTTCAGCTCCGAATAGTACAGACCTCCGCCTACGGGGAAAGCCGCGTCCGTTTTCTGCGCGGTCAGCGCCGCCGTCATATCGTCGTAGCTGTCAAAGCCGGCATAGCGCACTTCAATTCCGGAGATGCCGAGCACGGACAGCATTCCGGGTACGATGTCCTTTATAAGTCCCGTGACATTGCCGTCCGCTCCGGTATCGCTGTACGGCAGGTAGTTGTTGAGATATCCTATCGTCAGCGTATCGTGGGTGTCGAGCCATTCCTTTTCCGCTGCCGAGAACGCCCTGCTCGAAACGCTTACGGAGTAGTATTTCGCGCGCAGGGAATTGATATAGTTCGGCTCATCGACACGCAGTTCCGCCTGTGCCGCGTTCAGCTCGTCAAGAAGCTCGGGTCTTGCTTTGTTCACGCAGATATAGTAGTCCGATGTGCCGATAGCACACACGACCTCGGCGTTTTCGCGTCCGGACGTACCGTCGCTCTCCGCGGCGATGACATCGACCTCTCCCGCGCCGAAAGCCTCGATAAGCGCGTCATAGCTCGGATAAGTGACAAGTGAAGCGTTGATGCCGTGAGAGTCAAGATACGACTCTGCCGCAGCCGCGACCGCGCTGTCGAGAGCGCCTATCCTTTTCCCGCCGAGGGTAGCCGGCACGGCGGTTATATCCGTGTCCGAAGAGTGCTTGACGAAGCTGTACACCTCGTTTCCCATAGGCTCGTCCGGGTAGCCGATAAGCCCGGCGCGGTCTTCTCTGAACGCAAGACCGGCGAGAAGGTCTATTTCTCCGTTCAGGAGCTTTTCGTACATCTCGGTGAAATCGCCGTAAACATATTCGTAGCTCCAGCCCGTGTATTCCGATATTTTCCGGTAGTATTCGTAGGCATATCCGGTCTTGACGGCGTTTTCCGCCGCGCCCTCCTGGAACACCTCGTTTTCGTAGTAGCCGACCCTTACTGTCTCCGTATCCGGCTGGGCGGCGGTGCGCACGGAAAGACCTGCTGCCGCGGCGAGCGTTACGCACAGAAGCGTCAGCAGACATACTGCTTTTTTGTATAGTGTCCTGTAAAACATCGTCACGGCTGTCCCTCCCCGCACAGGCTGTTATTGTCTGCCTTATTATACCACATTTTC
>CACZGM010000115.1:0-3400 GCA_902780695.1 uncultured Ruminococcus sp.
ATTCCTATCCTTCTTTCCTGCTTATGTTTCAGGGGCGCCTCTGCTAATAAAACGAATGAGTGTCGGATTTTTGGTCACCTTTTTGAGAAGAAGATCACTTTTGTAACAATTGACAATATTATACATCGTTTTTAGCGCAAATGCAACAAACCCCGTACCGCTTGTGTAGTACGGGGATTTTAATATCCGGTTGTTTCATCCTACTCGCATTGAGAACAGTTGATGATCTGTTAGTCCGGAGCTTCCGGTGTGTCCAATGATATCTCCGGCTTTCACTGTATCGCCCTGTTCGGTATTCAATTCCGCTGCAAGATGTCCATACAGCCAGTAATGACCGTTATCGTCAAGTATCAGGACGGTATTGCCCCAGCCTTGATAAAAGCCCGCAAATTCGACCGTGCCGCCTACAAGCGCTGTTACGTCGAAGTCGGCATAATCTATGCAGAATTCTGTGCCGGTGAATTTGAATATGCTCTTGTCGTATGGGAACGGGTAGTCATAGTCTATGCCGCCGCGTTCTTTCACAAGCTCCCACGCTTCGTCGCCCGTGAGCGGGGTGTCGAGGTATTCGCCATATAAGCCGTTCCCGTTGCTTATTGCTATTGGAAATTCGGGTAACTGTGCGTCATTTCCGGCTTCTTCCGTTGCGGCGGTCTGTTCGGTCTCATACGGCTCCTCGCCGGGAGCGTAAATGCCCTCGATCAAGGAAACATCGCCGTTTTCATGCTCGGCAAGCTCCTTGAATGTTTTGGCGTTAAACGCGTCGAAGTCCTTTTCGGGCTCGGGCTTGGTGAAGTCTATCGTACATTCGTAAAGCTCGCCGAACGCCTGATTTGCGAGACACTTTACTAACAGCTTATATCTGTGAACTCCGCTGCCCTTTATATTCCAAACGAGCTCTTTTGTTTCGGATAACTCTATAGTCTCTGTAAGGTCGGACTGTATCTCATCGTCGATGTAGTACAGCAACTTATATTCTCCGGGGCCCTTAATATCAAGGAACTGCACGGATATAGAGGTCTCTTTTTCAAACGTCACAAACGGCTCATCAAGTATATTCACCGATACGACGTTTCGTGTATCTATGGGCTCGTCAAACAGACCGCCGACGTAATCACGTCCCGACATATTACCGTCGTGGCGTGTACCGTGCTTGTTTTCGCTCCTTATCGTGACCTCTGAACCGTCGGACATCGTAAGCGTTATCCTTGCCGGCTGCATATTCGGCAGTATTTTCTGCCACGCTGCCGCGTCTATCCAGTCGAAGTAAACGAAAACGCCGTAAGCGGAAAGATACAGCTTGGTCGGGTGTACCGTCGTGCCGTCGGAAAACTCAAACGTCGGCATTTCCTCCGCAAGATCGCGGACAATCACGGGGATATCCGAAACTGTGCGATATGCTGTAAAGTCGTTGTCGTGCGTCTCGGCAAGCTTGGCGAACTCCGTGTTCATCTCTTCGTGAGACAAACCTTTATTCTTCTCCAAAATATTTCTGATATCAAAGAGTATGGTATCAAAGCTGTCCTGCACGGAAAGGTTCAGGCATTCGCTCTCCATTTCTATCACATTTTCGTTACGGGATATATACCTGCCGCCAAGCCTCATGTCGCTGCTGTTCCAGAAGTCCATTAGCGCTCTGCGGTCATAGAAATTCGGGGACGTAGGTATAGGGTCATTAACGACATCTTCGTCCTTATACGTCAGCTCATACTTTACCTTCAGCACCAGCCCGTCGTAGTTGTACCCACTGATATGCGCACTGTAATCATCGAACTCGTAGGTCAAGTCGGTTTCGGCAAAATGGTTCGGGTCGATATCCGACGGAGCGCAGGTGAAGCTGTATTCACTTTTGACCGTTTCCTCGTCCTCCGGCTGTTCCGTAACGACTGTTTCCTCCGGCATGGTCGCAGCTGCCGTTGTTTCCTCATGATATCCCGCGCCGTTGCTACTCCCGATCCCGCCCTCTTTCAGCCCGCCGTGCTCATTCAGCCAGTTCAGCCCGAATACCGCTCCGGCGAGGACTGCGGCTGTCCCGGCTATGCCTGCGACTACGCTGAAGGCTTTATGTCCTTTTGTCGGTGTTGGCTGTACTTCATACGCCTGCGTATTGTATGTTCTTTCGTTTTCGTTGTTATTGTTCATTGTTTTTGCCCTTTCCAGTATGTTGTTGACTACTGTTTCATCATCGGGGCATGAATGTTCTTTCCGGATATCGGAAAAAGCTTTTTTGAAAAACATTTTATAATCCATGATCGTTTTCTCCTTTTTCCAAAAGCAGTCTGAGCTGATTTTTGCCGCGTTTTATCCTTGCTCTCACGGCAAATACGCTTATACCCAGTATTTCAGCGATCTCATTCACGGTATATTCCTCATAGTAATACAGGTACAACGCAATTCGGCATTTCCTGCTGACCTTCATAAGTATCGGAATAAGACTGTTTTCGTCTTTATTATAGTTCATTCCGCTTGTCTTTTCCGAGGCGGCTTCCAACGGCAGCGAATATCTGTTCCAGTGTGATCTCAGGATATCCTTGCATTTATTCATAGTACATCGGAGCAGCCACGCCTTGACGTGCTCATCTTCGTTAAATTTCCCATTATGAAGGTACAGCTTCAGAAATACTTCCTGTGCAATATCACAAGCATCACTCGGATTTTTACAGCCGCACAATGCTACACTGTAAACGCTTGAATAATACTGTCGTACATATCGCTCAAGTTCACTTCCGGTCATTCCTACCCTTCTTTCCGTATTAAGGTACCTTTGACAATAACACGATCCGGTCATTAAAAATTAGACTTATTTTTGAAAAGTTTTTTAAATTTAGCAAAATCACTAATATTATACATCACTTTTACCGCAATTGCAACAAAAGCCCCGTACCGCTTTTTTCAGCGATACGGGGTGGGTGTTATTCTGTTGTTTGTTCCGGGTCAATGACATCGCTGTCGGGGAAAGATATCGCCAGATGTGCGCCGGTGGTGAAGCCGGTCAGACCGACCGCAGCGATCTTGTCGCCTGATTTCACGGTATCACCGACATTCACGAAAACGGCACTGCAATGACTGTATCTCCATTTTCTTCCGTCGGAAGCCTGTATAATGACATAGAAGCCTTCCTTGTGTTCGCTGTCGCTGTCTGCGTATTTGTGAGAGGTGTCTGTTTCAACGACCTTTCCGCCTGTTACCGCGAATATAAGGTCGCCGTCCTGCGCCTTGATGGTGAATCTGTAGTCTCCGCTTGTATCTGGTCCTGTCCATTCATCGTGAGTGCGGTATTTCACATCATCGGTTATCTGCTCTTTGAGCGGGTAACAGTAGTCGTCGCTCGCGTACTGTTTCAATATGCTCAGTGCAGCTTCACCCTCGTAATAGCCGGGGTGCGTCGGTGCTGTCGTGG
>CACZGM010000115.1:3414-10608 GCA_902780695.1 uncultured Ruminococcus sp.
GTTTCCAAAGGAGCTGTTGTAACAGCAGTTATTGTAGTAGCATCGGCTTCCACGATCTCACCGTTTTCAAGCACGGTAGTAATTATGTGGCGTGCTTCTCCCGTAAGCTCCGTTATTTTGCCGTTTATCTCAAAAGCCTTCATTTTAGTAAGGTCTATGCCGATATCATCGGGATAGAAAAGATATACTCCTTCCCACCAGTATTCCGCATCGGGGTTGCCCTCTGCTTTCAAAGATACAGTCTGCATATTCAGTGCTATCCGGGTACCGTCATTCGCTATCGCGAATATTTCCGGCTCGACCCTTTTATCGCTCATCCAACCGGTCGCTTCCGGGTCTTCCGATTCTGCCTGCATTGTTATCGTGAGCGGAGTAATACTAAGCCCCGCGCACCACACATTCGGCTCTATTTTCTGATTGTCTTCGAGCGGCTGATAGACCTGCGTGTTTTCCTCCTTTCGCACCGTTACCGTAAGATCGTTTATGCGCTCTATGTTGCCCTCCTGCGGTATCATCTCGGGAACGAGATCATAGTTCTTAAAAGCCTGGATCGACAGCGGAATGAATTGTACTGCTTCAACATAACGGTTTTCCGTGTCATAAACCGGAGTATATGCCTTGATGTTTTCAACGGAGTATCCATATATAAGCGACATCGGTTCGAGTGTGAAGCCGAACGGATTTGATCCCTCGTCGTAATTTACGGAATAATCGAGCCTCATGACCTCCCCGTCGAATGCCGCGCCTGTAATGTTTACAGTCTCATTCGAAAATTTCAGAGTTTTCCCGACAAGCTCAGACAGGCTTACCCCGGTGCTTGTTACGGGATCGGCATAATATGTGCTGCCGGAGGAATACCCCGCGCCGTTGCTGCTCCCGATTCCGCCCTCTTTCAGCCCGCCGTGCTCACTAAGAAATCGAAGCCCGAAAAAGCCTGCCGTAATTACTGCCGCTGTTCCGGCAATGCCTGCGACTACGCTTATTGCCTTATGCGACTTCTTCGGTTCGATGTATTCCGGAGTTATCTCCGTGAACTTCATCTGCTTTGCATTTTCATGATTTTTCATTTTTTCTGCCCTTTCCATTATATTGTTCATTACCGTTTTGGTATCGGAAAAGGGGTAATCAGACATTTTAGCGGACAATGCCGCTTCAAACAGCTTTTTATTATCCATTGTCCGTATCATTCCTTTCTTTGTCAAGATATTTCTTCAGCTGTGTCCGTCCGCGTTTAAGCCGTGAAGAGACCGCATTTCTGCTTATACCAAGTATTTCGGCAGTTTCTTCGACACTGTAGCCTTCGTAATAATGCATATACATGACAATGCGATTGTTTTTTCCGATCTTGTGTATGAGATCGAAAACCCTGTCGCCGTAGCTGTCATAATGCACGGTCTCGCTTGCAGCTTCAAGCGGTACAGAATTTCTTCTCCAATGAGACCGGAGCAGATTTTTGCATCTGTTGACAGTACATCTTATAAGCCATGCTTTTACGTGTTCATCATCATGAAAGCTTCTGCTGTATGTATAAAGTCCGAAGAAAACGTCCTGCATTATATCATCCGCATCGCTTTGATTCTTAATGTAGCACAGCGCAGTCGAAATTACATTTCCGCGGTACATCTCAATATACCGCTCTACGTTTTTTGCGTCCAATCCGGTCTCACCTCTTTTCCGTTGAAAGGACCTTTCATATACAACACAATCCGGACACGCCCGAAATGTCACGGATAAATCAAATTCGGCAATTTCAACAATATATTATCATACTTTTATGCAGAATGCAACATTTATTGCAGATATTGAAATTATATAACAATTATTGTATAATATTTTTGAAAAAGTGTTACTTACTGACCGATTTTGTTGTATATAAGGGTAGAGGGGGAGCAATTCAAAGACTTTGGGATATCTGATGAACGCCGGGGAGAAAGAGAGAGGAAGATGACCGACGAAAAGATAATCGAGCTGTACTTTTCCCGTTCGGAGGACGCGATTGCCGAGACAGACAAAAAGTACGGCGCATAGAGTTTACCGTGTTTGTCTGCGGTGACGAGCTTTACGACAGAGTAAGCAGATTCGACTTTACGCAGTACGCCAAAGATCACGCTTCGGGCAATATCTTCCAGATGACAGCCTTTGACGTGGCAAAGCTGATAAACGCGGAGGTGACCCGTATCAGCGTATGCACCGAAGACACGATACCGTATGATTTCTATTATTCTCCCGGCGATCCCTCAGATGAAGAATACAGGGATCCCGCTGATTTTGACGAAACGCTGATAGTTTTCGACGGTGAGTCGAACGATCAGAGCGCCTGTGTCGTTGTTTTCGGGGTAGATTACGCAGAATAAGCATTAAAAAGTGGCAGAATGGGCAGAGTTCGGTCTCGCGTCCGTTCTGTCACTTTGTATTTATCAAAAAATATCAGAAAAATGTCAGGTTTTGGTTTTCTCATTCGATATATTACAATATGATGAAATTCGAGAATGCCACAATACGCAAGGGTGGCAATAAGAAGGGCTATATCTTACCCAAGAACAAGCTCACGCAAGATGCTATGGATAACGTCAAGGAAACGTGGCGAAAGCTGTACAGCAACAGCTTTGACACAAAGGACAATGCTGTTGTGCTGAATGACGGTCTGGACTTCAAGGAAAGCAGCTCCACAAGCGTCGAATTGCAGCTGAACGAGAACAAGCGCACAAATGCCGATGAGATATGCAAGCTGTTCTGTATGCCTGCCGACGTTCTGAACGGCAAAGCTGATGAACACATGATATCACAGTTCGTCCAGAACTGCCTTATGCCGCTTATCAACACAATAGAGTCCGCGCTTGACACCGATCTGCTCACGGAAGTGGAGAAAGCGGGACATTATTACTTTGCATTCGATACCTCGGAGCTGACACGCGGAGACTTCGCAAGCCGTATGAATGCTTATGCTGTGGCATTGCAGAATAACATCTATCAGCTTGACGAAATACGAGCAATGGAAGATCTTCCGCCTTTGGACTTCAATTTCATCAAGCTTGGACTGGACGCTGTTCTTGTGGATCCGAAGACAAGGGAGATCTATACTCCGAATACCGGTAAGCTTGAAATGATGAACGTGGAGCACTTGACAGATGAGGATATTTGTGATATACTTGAGCCAAGAGAAAATCCGTATCATGATGATAAAGGTCGTTTTACAAGTGCTGGAGGTGCAGGAGGAAAAATGAGTAATGTTTCACTTCCTTTAAAACCAGCGAAAATTGGAGTAAAAGAACGCGCACGTCTATCCAGCCAAATACATAGTGATTTCCCTAATTTGACTCCCAGTGATCGTAAATACGCTTATGAAAACAGAAACCATTTTTACCTGTTTTCGGTTAACGATTACGGTGGCAACTATACTTTTTGGATGAAAAAGAAGTTAACACCGGAAAATCAAGCAAAATTCAATGCATATAGGAGGATGGCAGAAAATGGAGAAATATAATTTTACCCCGCTCGAAGAAGAGATGTTCATGCTGCTTAATTCCTTAAAAAAGCAGGATGATGATAAAAATGTTGTTTTTGCTGTAGCTCTCATGTGTATGGACAGCGAAGAAACGCAGCAGAAAGTTGTTGAATTTATCAAAGCCAATAAGGATAATACTTCTTTGGACGATGTTTGCAGTTTTTTAAACACATTTTTTGAACCTCTTGAAACATCTGATGATGAAGATGATGTTGACGAAGTTCCCGCATAAATCCAAAACAGAATACCACAAATACCGTTTTGCATGCGAATGCAGAGCGGTATTTTTTATGCCCAGAAAGGATAGCAGAAGGTGATTATCCGTACTCTATGTGGTCGGATACATGGTGTTATTTGCTGTTTCCCGAGTTGATACCGCTTGACGAGTACAGCGATATCGAAGTGGACGGAGTTCGTTATCTGAAAAACAGTTGAAGGCAATATCATGGCGCACAGATTTTGGTCTGTGCGTCTTTTTGCCATAAAAACTTTCCTTCTTCCGATTTTTACCCAATAAACTACATATACAATTGAAAAATAACCGGATATATGATATAATTATTCTATACAAGTGTTGTTCACAGTGTACAAACGATGTTCACGGGAATTGTTGGACTTTAACAAATCGTATTTTTTTTGAAAAACAGCGTAACTATTCGCATTTTCATTCGTTATATAATCAGAAGGCTTATAAAAACAAATCTGGATAAACCAAGAAATATTTTGAGGTGTGAGATGCTTTCATTATACTTAAGCTTAGTCGATAACGAGGAACAGCGCACCCTCGTTGAACAGATTTATTCTGACTGTGAGCAGATAATGTACCGCACGGCGTACTCTGTACTGCATAACAAGCAGGACGCTGAGGATGCGGTACACGACGCTTTTTTGCGGATAGTTTCCGATATTGACAGGATTGCTTCGGTCGATCCCGGCAAACGCAGAAATTATGCGGTAATTGTTGCGAAAAATATTGCGATTGACCATTACAGAAAAAATAAAAAACAGGTGGACATCGAAGATGTTCCGGAGTATGCGGACGAGGAGACCGATGTTGAACGCTCGGCTTTCGGTGAATATGATGTTGCGGCTCTGAACGAGGCTCTGTTAAGGCTGCCGGAGAACTATCGTGAGGCTCTTATAATGTATTACTACCACGATATGCCGCTCGAAAGCGTTGCCGGAACATTCGGAATAAGCTATGAGGCTGCAAAAGCGAAACTGTTCAGAGCGCGGAAGAAACTTTATGTACTGCTGAAAGAGGGTGAATAGCATGATCTGTGATTCATTCTATGAAGCACTTGCTATGCAGGCTGCCGCGGCAGAAGCGGCGATACCTGAAATGCCGGAGCATAGATTTTCGCTGCGCTATAGGCGGAAGAAAAAAGCGCTTATCAAAGCCTATGAGAAGTCAAAAGAACAGAGCAGCAGCTTTCTGAGTACCTTTCACAAGCTGAGACTGCATCAGAAGATAAGGGCAGCAGTGCTTATCACCGTGCTTATGCTTCTTCTTATATCCGCAGGTTCCGTGTTTGTAAACTACAGCATAGGAGGATTTTCCGGTTACAGGCAGTCAACGCATACCGATGTCAGCTTCGACAACTGGGAGGGTTCACCCGAAACACTTTATCCGCGATATAGTCTGACGTATGACCTTAGCGGCTGGAACAAGGAAATACTCTGTGATGAGAAGAACAGATACTCCGAACAGTATAAAATCGGAAACAAGTATATTATCTATACCTATGAAACATGGGATAGATATACAGAGCATGATCCGGAATCTGATTTTGATGAGATGCACCCGGGCGGTGAGTTTGTCCAGGACAGAACACTGCATCATATAAATGCGGACGGTTCGGAGAAGCTTATCTGGACAGACGGGTCTTATTGGCTGTCCCTTGAATATGCCGGGATAGCTTATGCGGAAGCGATGAAGATACGCGGATCATCTTATGCTCCTGCATACAGGATCACATACGATATGAGTGACTGGAATATGGAAGTAGTCAGCGATGATTTCCTGATGCGCTGGGTAGCCTATGACAGAAACGATCAGTATTTTGACTTCGTAGTGGAGATAAAGGAAGCATATCAGAACGTGCGCCTGAACACCGAGGGAACGGAACCTGAGAGCAGGGAAGTGAACGGACATGAAGCATTATATTTTGTGCAGCCGGACGGTGTGTCACAGTATCTCGCGTATGATAACGGTGATTATATTTTTGAGTTCGTTTTTGATATTGAATATGACGAGGCTTTGAAAATAATAGATTCGGTAAAGTTTATGTGAATCCTTAAAAGGACGGTGAGAGTATGATCTGTGACACATTCTACGAAGCGCTTGCTATGCAGGCTGCCGCGGCAGAAGCGGCGATACCGGATATGCCGGAGCATAGATTTTCGCTGCGCTATAAGCGGAAGAAAAAAGCGCTTATCAAAGCCTATGAGAAATCAAAAGAACAGAGCAGCAGCTTTCTGAGTACCTTTCACAAGCTGCGGCTGCGGCAGAAGATACGGGTGGCGGTGCTGATAGTGCTGTCGGTGCTGCTGCTTACGGGTGCAGGCGTTTACATTACGCACCGTTTCGGGGATCTGACAGCCAGACAGTACGACACCCACACAATGATGTATGTTGAGGATCCGGAAGCTCCCGAGATCTTGCTTGAACACTTTGAACTCGGCTACGATTTGACCGGATATTCCAAAGAAATTATTTGTAATGATGAACGTGAGTATTGGGTGATCTGGAAAAGTGACGATAAAGAAATAAGCTTTTCTTACTGCACGAAGCACGGCATAGGAATGCGCATGAATACCGAGGGGAGCACAGTAAAATTCGTTGATATAAACGGATATGAAGCGTTTTATTATATTGCGCATGAAACCGTGCATTGTCTGACATGGGATAATGGGGATTATCTGTTTGAATTTGACTTTGCAGGTATCGACTATGAGACCGGAATCAAAATTGCGGAGTCGATCAGGAAAGTGTGAGGCGTTGTGAGGAGAATAATACAAGGAGAACGGATATGACGATAAAGGTCAACATCAAACAACTCGGCAAAAAGAAAAACAAGATCGCGAGAGTGCCTTTCCCGCTTGAACACGAACCGCGCACAGTCCGTGAGCTTATTCGCGAATGTGTGCATACCTGCGTCCGTCAGTACAACGAACGTGCAGCGAAAAGCGATAACCCCGACCCGCTGTCGGCAGAGCAGATAGCCGATATGAGCGAGATCGGCAAGATAGCGTTCGGCATCAACTACGGCGAAAAGCTGCCGGACGAGGAAAAGGCTGTCACAGACGCTTATCAGGCTTACGAGGACGGCTTGTTCCGGGTGTTCATTGGCGAAGATGAAGCGGGAGAGCTTGACAGCACGGTGAGCATAAGCGAGGGCAGCGAGGTGACATTCATTCGCCTTGTGATGCTTGCGGGAAGAATGTGGTAAGGAGGAACAGCAATGAAGCAGTTGTCAGCAGAGGAAAAGGCAAGGCTGAAAAAGCTCGGAGAAAAGTATCTTGAAAAACACGGAAAGTTCAGACAGGACTGTTACAAAAAGCTGCCTGATGATGTAAAAGAGCTGATCGGAGATCACTGCAATTATTACTACGAGTTCCGGGTGGGCGGTGCACTTTGCAAAAAGATGATCGCATATCTCTCGGAAAGTGAAAAGAACCTGCCCTCG
>CACZGM010000116.1 GCA_902780695.1 uncultured Ruminococcus sp.
TCCGCCTTGAATGAAACGTTTTTGAGTACGTCTTTCTGATCGTAGGCAAAGGTCACGTTTTTGTACTCGATTTCGGGAGCATTGCTGTCTGTCGGTGTTTGCGTACCGTTGTCTTCAAGCTCTTTCTCTGCAAAGAGTGCCTCTATCCTGTCCATACAAGCACTCATGACCGTCAGCCTTGCCTCCTGGTCGTAGAAGGATTTGATCGGCACGAAAAGGTCAAACAGGCACAGGAGCATTCCGATGAAGAAACCGAGTTCCATAAAGCCTTGTGAGTACAGGAACGCGGAAAGCGCAAGCATCAGCACCGTACCGATACCGTAGATAAGAAAAACACCGCGCTTGTATGGGTGATGTGAGAATTCAAAATCGAGGTTTACACGGCAATTGGTATCAAAGCTGTCGGTCAGCTCCTTTGACTTCTCACCGAGCAGATTATATGTCTTGATGATGCCGATACCCTCGGTGAAGTCAAGCACAGCCTGCGTCTGCGTTTCGGCGGCTTGCTGTTTTTCGTCCGAATGGATGAGATCACTTTTCATCATACTCCTGCCGAGCAGCACCATACAGCCGGTTATGACAAGTGATGCGATTCCAAGCCGCCAGTCAAAAATAAACATAAACACGATCATGATAGCCTGCGAGAACAGGTAGCTCATCATGTCCGCAAGCACCATCATGCAGTTTTCTTCGATGAATACCATATCCGTTGAGAGCACCGAGCTGATCTTACCGATGTTGCCCTCGGTAAAGAAACCCATCGGCATACGGCGCAGATGCTCGCCCAGTTTCATTCGCATATCGGCGAATATCAGGTAACCTGCGCCGCTTTGCAGCCTGTCAGCGAGGTACTGGAACACCGCCTGCAAGATAATACTTGCCACAAGGGCGGCGGCTCCGTAAACGGCTGTATTCACAGTCAGAGCGCCGTCAAGATATGCGGTAACGATGAAATATGTGAGAATGATCGGCACTTTCATAAGCAGACCTTTCAGGAACGAAAAGCCCATAGCACCGTATATCCTGCCGCGATATTTCCCCGAAACGCCGAGGATCCGTCTTATCATACCGATCATGCTCTCACCTCATTCCCGATTTGCCAGTTCGCCCTTGCTTCGCTGCAGTTCCAGAGTTTCTGGTATTCCGCGCAGCTTTCAAGCAGTTTTTCATGCCTGTCTTCGGCGATGATATTTCCGTCCTTCATTACGCATATCTTATCGGCGTTCACGATCGTCTGCAAGCGGTGCGCGATGACAAGGACCGTCTTGCCCTTAATGATCTCGGCGATAGCGGCGTTCATTTTCTCCTCGTTTTCGGGGTCAATGAAAGCTGTCGCTTCGTCAAGCACGATAACGGGTGCATTTTTCAAAATCGCTCTCGCAAGAGAGATACGCTGACGCTCGCCGCCCGAAAGCATTTTTCCGCCGTCGCCCGCCATTGTATCAATGCCCTTTGGCAGGCGGGTAAGAAATTCGCCGCACTGAGCTTTTTCGGCTGCCGCCATGACTTCCTCGCGTGTCGCATCGGGCTTTCCGATGAGGATATTCTCATACAGCGTGGTATTGAACAAAAACTGCTCCTGAGAAACGTAGGAAATGTTGTCATTCAGCGCTTCAATGCTCATATCGGTGATATCCTGTCCGCCAAGAGTTATCTTTCCGCCGTTCAGGTCATAGTAATGCACGAGCAGCTTCGCAAGAGTGGATTTACCGCTGCCCGATTCACCCACAAGAGCGGTCAGCGTTCCTTCGCCGAGCTCCAGCGACACGCCGTGCAGCACTTCCTTTTCCTTGTAGGCAAAGCGTACGTCCTCAAATTTAACGATATTCGAATTACCGTTAAACTGATTATCATTAGCCTTTAACGGCTCATTATCCATAGCCTTTTCGATCTCGTCGATCTTGTAGCCGAGCTGAGGTATCTTTCCCGCAAAGGCAAGAGATTTCAGAAGCGGCATACCCACCGAGAGCGACAGGCAGAATACAAGTACCAGATCAGCAAGAGTTGATGTGCCGTTGATAACAAAGATCGTTCCCACAGGCAGCATCACAAGTGCCACGCAAGGAATAAGTGCATTATACAGCGACATCCACGGCCAGCAGACCTTGTACCACGCAAGGGTGAAGTCACGGTAGCTTTTTATGTCCTTTTCATATCGCTGGTAGGATTCGCCGTCACGCCCGAAAACCTTGACGACTTCCATTCCGTTGACATACTCAATGATCGTAGCGTTCATCTTTGCAGCAGCGGCGTAGTAAGCGTTCATTCGCTCCATACCCGCCCTGAACATCATGCCCATTGCAAACAGACCTAAAGGCAGCGAACACAGCGACAGGAGCGCCAGCTTCCAGTCCGCGAAAAACATACAGATAATTGCGATCAGCGCCGTCGACAGGTTTGCTATGCCCTCCGGGATAGCGTGTGCGAGCAGTATTTCGACTTGATCTATATCATCGGTGAACAGCTTTTTGATTTTTCCGTTTCCCATATCCTGAATCGTACCGAGGGGCTGCCGCTCCAGCTTTTTCTGTAATGAGATACGGATATTTTTCAGCGTGTTGTATGCGGATATATGAGAGAATTTCAGTCCCCATACATACAAGATAGCATAGGCTAACTCACATACAAAAATAATAGCGATATGGATCGCTATGTAACCGACCGACAATTCTACACCGTCGATCAGCGGTCTGATAATACGGTACACCATGAAAAACGGCACAGTGGAAGCGATAAGTCCCGCGAACATCGCTCCCAGAGCCGCATAGGTATACCTGATGTAGCTGCCCATATAGGGCTTGACCTTACTGAACATCATTCATTCCCTTTCCTTAACATAATGACCTCTTTCCAGTTGAAGAAACGGCAGACGATCCTGCAATGTTCCTCGATCTGCTCCCATGTCATGTCATGGACGATCGGTTCGCACACACAAGTCCAGAAGGACGAGATCAGGACATGAAATTCCTCTCTTGTGACCTCTGCCTTTGCAAGCCCTCTTTTTCGTGCTTCGTCATAAAACTGCTCGTAAGCATAGCTCATTTTCGTGACATATTCATGGTTGAAATTCTCGTATCGTGTCCCTGCTGCCTTATCTATCAGCAGAGTGAATGTATCACGATGCTGATACAGCAAGCTGAACAGCGGTAACATCGAATCATAGGTCATCTGCCATGAATCGTATATCTCCTTATCCGAAAGCACAGAAAAGTCTAACCCTGAGCGTTTCTTTAAAAATAAATCAAGCTGTTCGGCTATATCGTCAACAACGGCACAGAATAAGTCCTCTTTGCCCTTATAACGCTTGTAAACTGCGCCCGTGGTGATGCCGGCATTCTCGCAGATCGTTTTCAGTTCTGCCTTGATGAATCCCTTGTCAAGAAATTCCGCTTCCGCACTGGCAAGCAGTCGTGGGTCGATACTTTTATCGGGAACTGACATAGGTATCCTCCTCTCATTGAAATCTGTATTACCGATAATCCGCTTATCATATTAGCATATGCTAACTGATTTGTCAAGTGCTGTGGTTGAACTTTTTGCAAAATAGGCAGAATAGCTATGCCCCCTTGCACCTGCAAGGGGGTATTATTCGCTTTATGGCAGGATTATCAGGTCAAGAAACGCTTTTTCGGTATTCGGAAGCATAATTCCCCAATAATTCCCAAAACGAAGTTTATATAGATGTAACTCTTGTAGTTTTCATGGGCGAAAACATCAATAATATATGTCTTGCCGATCTGCCGTGCTCCTTTGACCAGCAGGCAGTTCTTGTTTTCGCTGTTTTTCCATTCTTTCAGTTTGTCGTAGAACTTTCTTTTAAGCTTATCATCATTAAACGCGCTGCTGCGCAGGACGCATATCATAGGCGCAGGCTCTGTGCTGCACTTGTTTATACCCGTTTGGCTGAGTCTGTTTCCGGCATAAGGTCAACTGTGTAAAAATAAAAAGCGAGCGTTCTCTGTCCGTAACCGGACAGGGCGCTCGCTCTTGTTGTTTGCCGGAATTTCATTTGCTGCCGCGCGCTTCTTTGTTCTCGTACTTGCCCTTCACGGAAAGACCGATCGTTCCGTCTGCGATCAGCGCGGTAACGTAGCCGGTAAAGCTGAAATCAAACCCGATATTCAGCATATTTATTACTGCGAAAATCAGGGCTGCAATATCCAGTCCGAGTATGACATAGAAAAGGATCCACGTCCGTTTTTTACCGAGATCTTTCCAGAATACAAGGATCAGAAGATCTGCGGCTTTAAAAGCATACAGAATGCAGATGACGATCATTAACGGAGTTACCGCATAGAAAAACAGATTTACAATGATCGACAGGACACATACTCCGACGTGCAGGAACAGAAAGGCTTTATAGAAAACCGCGGCCTGCTTGCTGTAATCTTTTATTATGTATATCGCACCCATAATGAGCATTGACAGTATCACTGCCATCAGAAGGATATTTGTAATGTTTGAGAACATTGCAGACGGCATTTCAGAACTGACGGCTCCGATAATGAAGTTTACCGCACCGCCTATGGTGCCGAACATCATCAGAAACATCATGATCAGATGAAATTTTGTAACAGGACTGTTTTTTGACATAGCAATCATAACTCCGATCTTAAAAAATATGAATTACAGGATATGCAGGGACTGTATAAATTATAACATATTCCGTGGAGGAAGTCAATATTGTTTTGTTATGGCAGCGAAGCAATACGCGCTTTTCGCTGAAGAGGGATGATATAATAACAGGTACTTCAAGTACGATGAACACTGCTCTGAGCGCGCGGTTCTTCCTGCCGTTTTTTTATTTATGATGCTGACGGTGACAAATACCGCTGTCAGCGCCACAAACACAATTGCTGTTATTACAAGCTGATTCATTCACACACTTCCGTTAATGACTGATTTCCTGATCACTGCTTTGTTGATTGCAGAAAGCGATATTTCCTGCATTATTGACCGGATATAATGCCGTTCAATATCGCGTTATTACATTCACATAATATCATTATATCATAAAACCCCGGCAGAATCAAGTATCAAGTATTTAATAATATCTCCGGGGTCAGGCCGGCGGGAGATTTCAGCCGGCGTTCCTGTTCATTCGTTCTGTCTGAACCGTGAAAAATGCCGTCAGCCCAGGCTCCGGTTTATTCCGTGCCCGTTCCGGCGTTTCGCCCACATTTGGTGCCTTATCCCCGGAAATCTTGACAAATCCTACAATATGTGTTATAATTTAATGTGTCCTCATCAACCGCGAACAGGCTTCATAGAGCAGCTTGAATCCTGTTCGGCCGCAGGTCGGAATGAGCTTGACATCAAGAAATGTGCCCGCCTTGAAAATACGCTGAAAGTGTATCTTTAAGGCTCTCCGAAGTCCGCATTGCGGATTTCGGAACAACATATTTATTACGGCTGTTATGTCCGGAATACATTTGATGTGCACCGGACACAACGATATACAAAATATTTCAAAGGGAGAAAATAATATGAACAAAAAACTCAAAAGAACAATCAGCGCGCTGCTTGCAAGTACGATGATACTCACTGCGGCAGCAGGAACACAGGTGATCGCGTCGGCTGACGGCACCTCTGTCACTTCTTCGGCAACGGCCGCAAAGTCGTACAAGATCATGAGCAAGAGCGTAAACACTTATTTATATGCATACAGCGATCAGAAACAAAAGACAAAGCTCTACTTCATGAACGGAGTTAATGATGTTCCTTATATGGAGATCAGCGATATGGCAGAGTACCTGGTAGGACTGATGCAACTAAACGGGCGCACGACCTATAATCTGAAAGTGGAAAAAGATGGCGACAAGGTAACTCTCGCAAGAGAGAGCGGCTATACGGCAACGATCAACTTTGCCGATGACACCATTTTTTACTGGGATTTTGACGGCTTCAACACGGCGGAAAGCAAGACTCTGATAGATGTTATCCTCACGATCTGGGATACTGCCGATGGGATCACCGGACTGAAAACAGTCAAATCTACCGAGCGCTACGGCAACCCCGTTACTATGAACGCGGCAGATTACGGCATAGATTTTGTTCGTAAGGGAGACAAGTATTACATACCCGTTCAGACTTTCTCCGATATATTCCTGTCACCCGGCGCGTTAGGTGTGGCTCTCTATAACGGAAGATCTCTCATATTCTGTCGGGGAGAACAAGCAGAATTTTACGTTGGCGGCAAATACACCCAGCTCGGACAGGTGTATTACGGAAAGAACGGCAAGTACGCGACCAATAAGATCAGCGAGGAGCTTGCATCATTCAGCGCGTGTGAGTTCTGCTTTGCAATGGATAATCTTTACGGATTGAGAGAAAAGCACAGTATAGACAACTTCGGAACACTTTTACTGCAGAGAGAGACCGGTTACAAGCTGTTTTCGACTAAGTCAAAGACAATAGACAAAGAACTTCACTCAATAGTTACCGACGTCATTGATGACAGACATACCACTTATAAGATGAGTTCCTACGCTTCCGGAGTTGATTATGTAAATACTCTTGATGAAAAATACGGCGGTGGATACGCTATAGAAACGCTCGCCGACAGCTTCGGAGCACATAGGGCTGAAAGAGCAAAGTTTTATCCTGACGGTGTTCCCGCTTACGAAGAGGTCGGAGATACAGCATATATCACGTTCGACAAATTCAGAATGGATATGGCATATATAGATCAACTCAATTACGATGATCCGAGTACCATTGCGGGTACTTTCGGCGCGATCTCGTATGCTGTCAACAAGATAAACCGCAAGGACAGCCCCATAAAGAATGTTGTTCTTGACCTTTCCTGCAATACCGGCGGAGATGCTGACGCGGCAGTATTCACTATCGCGGCTTTCCTCGGAAAGGCAGGCATCAGCGTCGAAAACTCAAAGAGCGGCGCTCTCGTAACGAACTACTATAAGGCAGACACGAATTTCGACGGCAAATACAATTCCAAAGATGGTAAGCTTCTCCTGCGGAAACCTCGTTCCCTGCGTATTCAAGGAGGATGCTAATGTGTCCATAATCGGTCAGAAGTCCTCCGGCGGCGCTTGCACGGTAGGCACTATCTCCACGGCAACAGGCGCGGTAATGAAAATTTCCAGCAACTTCCGCCTGAGCTACACAAAGAACGGTTCGTTCTATGACGTTGACCAGGGTGCGGAGCCGGATTATGCAATTTGCAAGCTCGAACACTTCTATGACAGAGAGTGGCTCAC
>CACZGM010000117.1 GCA_902780695.1 uncultured Ruminococcus sp.
GAGAGATTTGAGAGAAGGGGCTCTGCCCCTGTGACCCCGCAATCCCCCTTTGGAAAAGGGGGATTGACCCCCTAAACAAATGCAGTATTTCAGAGCGTACAGCTATGGGCGGGCGCAGACTGAAATGCAGTGGGGTTGGCGATATTTCGTGCGGAAATAGCAGAGTAAAGCTATCCGGGGCGGCGCACCCGCACATAGAAGAATGTCGCTACGCATTTCGCCGCGGCGCGTCCGCCGCCGCTGTGTCTTCTTTGGGCAGCTTTCGACGCATGAAGAAAAAACATATCAGATGCACGAAAAATGTTATCACCCACGACGCAGGATACGACATGAACAGCCAGAACGTCGAGTGGAACTCCGGCAGCTGAAAGCCCGTGAATATCCACAGTATGCGCAGCCCGCACGCTCCGAGCAGCGATACTATCGTCGGCGTCAGCGCATATTCCATTCCCCGTATCGAGCCCACAATGCAGTCCATAAGCCCGCAGGTGCAGTAAAAAACACAGACAAGACTCATTCGCACAAGTCCCGCTTCTATAACTTCCGGACGCGGATCGTATATCCCAAGCAGCGGTACCCCGAACAGATACGCAATATTGCCAAGCACAAGCCCCGTCACCGCCGCACATGAGCATGATATCACCGCTATGCGGTTCACCCGGCTGTATTTCCCCGCACCGATGTTCGCGCTCGTAAACGTAAGCGCACCCTGCGAAAACGCGTTCATAGACACCCAGATAAATCCTTCAATGCTCGCCGCCGCCGCGCTTCCCGCCATTACCACAGGTCCGAAGCTGTTGATAGACGACTGAATGACCACGTTCGACAGCGAGAACACAACGCCCTGAAATCCCGCGGGAATACCGATCTTGAGCATTTTCGACACAGTCTGCCCGTCAAGCCGCAGCTTCCCGAATTCAAGCCTGAATCCGCCGCTCTCCTTCACAAGACACATCACGATAAGAAACGCTGAAATGCTCTGCGAAATTATGGTAGCAAGCGCAACTCCCGCAACGTCCATCTGAAACAGAATGACGAAAATAAGATTCAGCACGACATTTATCGCTCCCGCGAACGTAAGATAGTACAGCGGCCGGCGCGTGTCTCCCTTTGCACGCAGTATCGAGCTTCCGAGATTGTATATCATCATCGGGGTCATTCCCGCGAAATATATTCGCAGGTAAAGCGCGGAAAGATCAAGCACCTCCGGCGGTGTCTGCATCATCGCAAGCAGATCGTCCGCAAAGATGCACCCGGCAGCCGTGAGTATCAGACCGCTTATCACGCTCAGCACCATTGAGGTGTGAACCGTCTTTGAGACGCGCTCGTCGTCCCCCGCGCCGAGGTAGTGCGACGCAAGCACGTTCGCACCCGTCGAGAGTCCGAGAAACAGGTTGGTCATAAGGTTTACAAGGGCAGTCGTCGAGCCCACCGCGGCAAGCGAATGTTCGCTCGCGAAGTTGCCGACGACTATGATATCGGCGGCATTGAACAAAAGCTGCAGAACACTTGACAGCATCAGCGGCAGCGACAGTTTCAGCAGCTTCGGCAGTATCGCCCCGTGCGTCATATCTATATCGTTTCGTCTGCGCATAACGGCTCCTTTCAGAGAATGGGGACACGCCCCGGTTCCCGTACTTGACGGGAAAGATCATTTGGGCACCTCTAAAAACCCATTTGTATTCACTCGGTTGACAAGCCGTACCGGATGTTATATAATGGTATTGCAACAACCACGATACGGGGTGAGAAGATGAAGATTTACTGTATCAGCGAGGGCTCGATATACCGCATCGATACCGGAAAACCGCAGCAGCTTGTCTGCGGCCGCATACAGGACTACCTGCACGCCGTGAACGAGATGAAGAAGCGCGACGAGTGGAAGACCACCGGCAAAGGCGCACAGTTCATGCAGGTGCAGGAAAAATACTACGATACCGAGGGCGAGTTCCTGCGTTCGCTGTCAAGCGACGGCACCCGCCTTATCTACGGCACGTTTATAGACAATGTGGGCGGACTGTATTTCAAGGATCCGGAGACCGGAGACGAGACATACATATTCGCAAATCAGACCGTTGACCCGGGACGCGTTTCGTACCGTGACGGCAAGTATATATTTGATGCGGGCGAGGGCGGCTACGAGCGCCATATAGGCTGGCTCAGCACCGCGAACGGCGGCACCGATCAGATAACCGAGGGCTTCACCAGCGAGAGCTGCCCGTTTATTTCCCGGCACGACCCGGACACGGTGTACTACACCGCCATGGGCTACGCGCAGAACAGCTCCGGCGCGGTAGTGGAAAAAAGCCCCTGCTCGATAGCGGCTTACAGCGCAAAGGACGGCTCACTCACGGATATCCTCTCCGACCCCGCTTATGATTATATCAAGGCTTCCGACGACGCGGACGGGAACATCTACTGCATACGCCGCAGATACCGCCCCACCCGCCGCAAGTCAAATGCGGGAATGGACATACTTCTGTTCCCGTACAGGATCATCAAGGCGACATTCGGCTTTTTAAGCACGTTCTCAATGCTTTTCGGCGGAGAACCTCTGCGCACAGGCGGACAGAATCCCGCCAAGAGCAAGACTGCGGACGAGCGCGAGCTGTTCATAGAGGGGAACCTGATAAAGGCGAAACGCATAGCCGACTCCGAAAATTCGGACGAGGGCGTTATACCCTCGGAATGGGAGCTTATCCGTCACGGCACCGACGGCTCCGACACCGTTCTGGCACACGGGGTAATGGATTACGTCCTCCTCGACAGCGGCGTTATCCTCTACTCCGACGGCAGGTTCATTAAGCGTCTCTCCGGCGGCAAAGCCGAGAAGATATGCCGCATAGACTTCGCCAATTACATCTCCGTCATCGGGTAACTGCAAACTCCTTCTGCGCTTACGCGCTTTGTCCTACGCGGACAGCGCCAGCCTGCGCGGCTGGATCGCGGCGGGGAGCGCCCCGCGGCGTAATGCGCAGCGACATTCTTCAATCGGCGGGTGCGCCGCCTCGGTTAGTTGTCCTCTTCAAATTACATATCGTTTTAATACCGTTCTGTTATGAAACTTGTCAAGTTCCGTGTAACGGTCATTACGCAGCGGCGCGTCCGCCGCCGCGGTCCAGCCGCGTAGGCTGGTCCTGTCCGGAAGGACAAGCGCGTAAGCGCAGCTGAACAGACTTTATTTCAGCGAAGAAGCTCCGAATCCGCGGATAAGCAGATCGGACAGCTTCACTTCGTCATACTCTCCGCTGTTATCGGCGCAAAGCACAGTCATATCGGGCGCGAATTCGTACAGCACCTGCCTGCACATACCGCAGGGCGTGCATTTTTCCACGGAGCTGCCGACAACCGCGATCATGCGGAAGTCGCGGTTCCCTTCGCTCACCGCTTTCGCCGCGGCAGTGCGCTCGGCACAGATACCGCACGGATAGGCGGCGTTCTCAACATTGCAGCCCGTATAAACGTCCCCGCCGCCGCACAGGAGCGCGGCTCCCACACGATAGCCGGAATAGGGCGCATAAGCGTTCCTGGCAGCCTTTATCGCCGCCTGCACAAGTTCCCGCTTTGCGGCTTCGTCAATTGTGATATCTTTCATAACACGCACCCGCCTTTCTGTCCGGTGCATTAAGTATATCACATCGCGGCGCAAAAATCAATCACCGCGGCGTGCTTTCCGCCCCCGCAAATGCCGTAACGATACGCACCGCAGGGCATCAGGAAAAATTTGTTTTGAATTTCATAAAAAAATTTTATAAAATACTGGAAATTCTGTTTAAAATATGTTATAATATAGTGGTAATGCAGAAGAAAGTTCTGAAACCGCACAACCATGCGGAAAAGACCGGAAGCTGCGGAACTAATAAAACATCAGGAGGAAAAATCCAATGGCAAAGAAATACTGTTACCTCTTTTCCGAAGGTAACGCAGACATGAGAGAGCTTCTCGGCGGTAAGGGCGCAAACCTCGCGGAAATGACCAAGATCGGTCTTCCCGTTCCCCAGGGCTTCACAATTACAACTGAGGCTTGCACTCAGTACTATGAGGACGGCAGAAAGATAAACGACGAAATCATGGCTCAGGCTATGGAAGGCGTAAAGAAGATGGAGGAGATCAACGGCAAGAAGTTCGGTGACCTCAAGAACCCGCTTCTCGTTTCCGTTCGTTCCGGTGCAAGAGCTTCCATGCCGGGTATGATGGATACTATCCTCAACCTCGGTCTTAACGACGAAGTTGTCAATGCTATGATCGCGGGCAACCCCGATCCCACATTCGAGCGTTTCGTTTACGACTCCTACAGACGTTTTATCCAGATGTTCTCCGACGTAGTTATGGAAGTCGGCAAGAAGTACTTCGAGCAGCTCATCGACAAGATGAAGGAGCAGAAGGGCGTTAAGTTCGACGTAGAGCTTACCGCTGCCGACCTCAAGGAGCTCGCTACACAGTTCAAGGCTGAGTACAAGAAGCAGCTCGGCAAGGACTTCCCGTCCGACCCCGTTGAGCAGCTCAAGCTCGCTATCGAGGCAGTATTCCGTTCATGGGACAACCCGCGTGCAAACGTGTACCGCCGCGACAACGATATCCCGTACAGCTGGGGTACAGCTGTAAACGTAATGCCTATGGTATTCGGTAACCTCAACAACGAGTCCGGTACAGGCGTTGCATTCACAAGAGATCCCGCAACAGGCGAAAAGAAGCTCATGGGTGAGTTCCTCAAGAACGCACAGGGCGAAGACGTTGTTGCAGGTGTTCGTACTCCTATGCCTATCGCACAGATGGAGCAGGAATTCCCCGATGCATACAAGGAATTCGTTAAGGTTTGCGACATTCTCGAAAACCACTATCACGATATGCAGGATATGGAGTTCACTGTTGAGAACAAGAAGCTCTATATGCTCCAGTGCCGCAACGGTAAGAGAACCGCTCCCGCTGCTCTCAAGATCGCTTGCGACCTCGTTGACGAGGGAATGAAGACAGAGCAGGAAGCTGTTCTGATGATCGACCCCCGTAACCTCGATACACTTCTCCACCCGCAGTTCGACGCTGCCGCTCTTAAGGCTGCAACACCTATCGGCAAGGGTCTCGGCGCTTCCCCCGGAGCTGCCTGCGGACAGATCGTATTCACAGCCGACGATGCTGAGGCATGGAAGGCACAGGGCAAGAAGGTAGTTCTCGTAAGACTTGAAACATCTCCCGAGGACATCACAGGTATGAAGGCTTCTCAGGGTATCCTCACAGTACGCGGCGGTATGACTTCTCACGCAGCCGTTGTTGCAAGAGGTATGGGAACCTGCTGTGTATCCGGATGCTCCGATATCGCTATGGACGAAGAGAACAAGAAGTTTGTTCTTGCAGGCAAGACCTTCAACGAGGGCGACTGGATCTCCATTGACGGTACAACAGGTAACATCTACGACGGTCAGATCAAGACTGTTGACGCTACTATCGCAGGCGAATTCGGCAGAGTTATGGGCTGGGCTGACAAGTACAGAAAGCTCAAGGTAAGAACAAACGCCGACACACCCGCAGACGCTAAGAAGGCAAGAGAGCTCGGCGCAGAGGGCATCGGTCTCTGCCGTACAGAGCATATGTTCTTCGATCCTTCCAGAATCGGACCGTTCAGAGAGATGATCTGCTCCGATACTGTTGAAGAGAGAGAAGCTGCTCTCGCACAGATCGAACCCATGCAGCAGGCTGACTTCGAGAAGCTGTATGAGGCTCTTGAAGGATATCCGGTAACTATCAGATTCCTCGATCCTCCGCTTCACGAATTCGTTCCCACAGAAGAAGCCGACATCAAGGCTCTTGCTGACAAGAAGGGCAAGACAGTTGAGCAGATCAAGACTCTCATCGCTTCCCTCCACGAATTCAACCCGATGATGGGTCACAGAGGATGCCGTCTCGCGGTAACATACCCCGAGATCGCAAGAATGCAGACAAAGGCTGTTATCAAGGCAGCTATCAACGTTAAGAAGGCTCATCCCGACTGGAACATCAAGCCCGAGATCATGATCCCGCTGGCTTGCGATATCAAGGAGCTCAAGTTCGTTAAGAAGGTAGTCGTTGAGACAGCTGACGAAGTTATCAAGGCTGCAGGCTCCGACCTCACTTACGAAGTTGGTACGATGATCGAGATCCCGAGAGCTGCTCTTACAGCTGACGAGATCGCTAAGGAAGCTGACTTCTTCTGCTTCGGTACAAACGACCTCACACAGATGACATTCGGCTTCTCCAGAGACGATGCAGGCAAGTTCCTCGGCGCTTACTACGACACCAAGATCTTCGAGAACGATCCTTTCGCAAAGCTCGACCAGACCGGTGTTGGCAAGCTCATGAAGATGGCTATCGAGCTCGGCAAGCCTGTTAATCCGAAGCTCCACTGCGGTATCTGCGGTGAGCACGGCGGTGACCCGACTTCCGTTGAGTTCTGCCATACTATCGGACTTGACTATGTATCCTGCTCGCCTTTCCGTGTTCCGATCGCTCGCCTCGCAGCAGCTCAGGCAGCACTGAGAAAGTAAGCGGAATTTAAAAGAGTATTCAAAAGAGGGGTTGCCCATTTCGGGCAGCCCCTTTTCTTTTGCATATCCCTGCCCTACCTCCTGCCTTCGGCTGATGGGGCGCCGCCCCAAGCCCCGCTGGCGACTTTGTAAGTCTCTGCTATACCTGCTGCCTTCGGCTGATGGGGCGCCGCCCCAAGCCCCGCCGGAGCGTCGCCCCGGACTCGACCAAGGTTTCACCTTGGATCCAAGGACGCGTTTAACGAGAGACTTTTTGAGAGATTTCAGAGAAGGGGCTC
>CACZGM010000118.1 GCA_902780695.1 uncultured Ruminococcus sp.
ATGATTTTCATGTATAATAAAACAAATCCTATGATGCGCGCAAAAAAGAACAGACAGCAAACCCCTGTACGAAATGTCAGGAAGGTGAATGACAATGAAACAAAGTACGAAGCGAATCCTCTGCATATGCTGCGTGATCGTCCTGCTCGCCGCCGCGGGAATCGGCGGGTACTTTATCGGAAAGGCAGCGGAGGCCGATCGTACCCGGTCCGAAAAAGAGCTGAACACCCTCCTGAACCGCAGCGATCTGGACGGGCTGGGTGAATTCGAGGGGAAGATCTATGTGACCGGGCATAAGAGCCCGGATTCGGATACCGTGGGAAGCAGCATCGCGTACGCGGCGCTGCTCCGGGCACTGGGCTACGACGCGGTGCCGGTCCTGCTCGGCCCATTGAATCATGAAAGCGAATACATCCTGAAGGCCGCCGGGCTGGAGACACCGGAGCTGCTGGAGGATCCCTCCGGCCTGAATATGGTGCTGGTGGACCACAGCGAGTATACCCAGTCCGCGAATGGTCTGGAGAACGCGAATATCCTCATGATCGTCGATCACCACGGGACCGGGGCGGTTACCACCGGTAATCCCCTGATCTACGACGCCCGGCCCATCGGTTCGGCGGCGACCATCACCTGGCTGCGGTACCGCAACTACGGTGTGGAACCGGACCGATCCTGCGCCATCATGATGATGGGAGCCATCCTATCCGACACCAAGAACCTGCAGTCCGGAACCACGACCTTCGCGGACCGGGAAGCCGTGAAGGTTCTCAGCGGCATCGGCGGCATCACCGATGTGGATGCCTTCTACCAGGGACAGTACAAGGCGCTCCTTTCCTACGAAGGGAAAACGGATGAGGAGATCTTCTTTACGGACTATAAGGAATATAACATCGGCGGCAAAAAGGTTTCCGTCGGCAATGTCAACGCCTATGACGAGGAGACAGCGAAGGACCTGGTGGCGCGCATGCGGGCCGTGATGCCTGCGGCCAGGGAGAAGAAAGGCATGGATATGTCCTTTGCCATGGTCAGCATCCTGCATGACGATCTTTCGGTGACCTGGCTGGTGCCTTCAGACGAGGCGGCAGATGAAGTGCTCAAGGCCGCCTTCGGGGACCGGGCCTTTCGGGACGGAGAAGCCTGGAAAATGGAACCCTACGCATCCAGGAAGGCCGTCTTTATCCCGGGCATTACCACTTTGCTGGAAGCTGCTTCGAAGGAGTAAAAAGGTAATTTCATACTGCCGGCAGGCTTTCCCCCTTCGTATAAACAGATGTAAACCGAAAGCAAAATCATCTGCATGAAAGGAGAGCAAGATCGTGGATCATCAGGACACAGAAAAGAAGACCCTGACCAACAATGAGATGGAGCAGGTAAACGGCGGATTTGAATACGATGGAATCCTTGAATGGCTCAAGGGGTACAATATCGTCTGCCCGACCTGCGGAAACGAGGACGAGGGCTCCATCACAAAAAGGTATGCAACCGGTATACATATCTATTTCACCTGCAAGAACTGTGGGCAGAAGTTCAACTATACTCCGGGCGCCAACAAAGGCACCATCAAGATGTACAAGGAAGATTGACTGTCAGAATATTCTCCCGGCCGATATCTGTGATATAATTCCAGCAGGATACAAATGCGGTTTGCTTTTTTAGGGAGGATACGTCATCGGCGGACCGCGATCTGACGTGCCAGCCGGGAGTAACAAAATGGACAGAAAAGAATACCTTCAAGATCCTTGCGGGATGCTTTCAATTCCATATTGGAAAGCTGAAATGCTGACCGTTCCTGATTCAGTAAGAATCATTCATTGCCGCGACTGGAAAGGACAGTACAACGATTATCAAAGATTTTTCAGAATAAGGCATGACCTGAACGGCCTTGATCCGATCTTCTTTGATTACGACACCATCTCGATTGATTTCCAGGCCGGGGAACTGTCTGAAATGATAAATGCCTGTTATCAGCACGAGAACATTGCTATCACCGAAGAAGATATCCTGGAGTGGAAAAAACATAAGACTTTTCGAGAAGAACTGTGCGTATATATCAATGCAGGCAATGGAAAAATGGCAGCGTCAGGGATCGCGGCGTATGATGAAAACTGCCGGGAAGGCACCATCGAATGGGTTCAGGTTCTTTAGCTATGATTAGGTCGATGCTTAGGCCCAAACACTTCGGGTTTTCCTTTCCAGGCCCTTGTTGACCGAAGGGCGGTTATTGGGTAAGATATGCCCATCTGGAAGAAGAACCACCGGACGAGCCGGTGGTTTTGACTTGTTTTATGCGGTAAATCTTACCGTTACGCGGTTTTCCGTTTCATAGCCGTATGTGACGGAAGCCGCAAGCTTCTTCACGATCATAACAGAAAGCTCGTCACCGTCTGTGAACGGGTCATATTTCCCGCCGCCATAGGCTATTGTCATTTCGGCGGCAGCGTCCGTTTCGGAATACTCGACCGTTATATTTATCGGGAATCCGCTGTTATCGCGTCCGAGCTTTCCGATGATGTTCTGTATCACAAGTTCCTCGAACGCAAGCTGCATATTCCGGACAATGCGGGCGTCGATGATATTATCCCTGCCGAACTGCTCGATCCTTGAGGTAAAGCCGATAAAGTCGAAATCCGGAGAGTTTATCTCCAGCGCAAGCTGCTTAAGCCGCTTGATGAATATTCTCGTTTTTTCCTTTGTCGGGTTTTCAAAGATCTGCTGCGGAGTCCCGTCCTCATATATGCCGCCCTCGTCCATATAGAAAACGCGGTTTGACACATCTCGTGCAAACTTCATTTCGTGGGTGACTATCATCATCGTCATACCCTCTTTGGCGAGGCTGCGAATAACGGACAATACTTCACCAACCATTGTCGGGTCGAGCGCGGAAGTCGGCTCATCAAACAGGATTATCTCCGGCTTCATTGCGATAGCGCGTGCAATAGCCACACGCTGCTTCTGACCTCCGGACAGCTCATCGGGATAGTTTTCCGCCTTTTCCGCAAGTCCGACACGTTTTAGAAGCTCCATGGCTTCTTTGCGTGCCTGTTCCTTCGGTACTTTAAGCAGGTTCACCGGCGCGGACATGACATTCTCAACGATATTCAGATTTGCGAAAAGATTGAAGGACTGGAAAACCATTCCCATTTTGCGACGAACGAGCGATATATTGCATTTCGGGTCGGTTATCACCTCGCCGTCTATGGATACTGTTCCCGATGTGGGCTCCTCAAGCTGGTTGAGGCAGCGCAGCAGCGTGGATTTGCCCGTTCCGGACGGACCTATCACAGAGATGACATCGCCCTTGTTTATCTCTGCGCAGACGTCTTTAAGCGGAGTTACATTCGGGTATTCTTTTCTTAAATGCTCAATCTTTATCATGCTCATTTTGATGTACCTCTTTTCCTGCTTCTCTTGTCAACGGCTTTCAGAACGAATTTCAGCATCAACGAGATTATCCAAGCAAGCACGAAGTAGATTATCGCCGTTGCTATCAGCGGGAAGAACGCTTCATAGGTGCGGCTCCGGATAATGTCGCTCATTTTCGTGAGGTCCTGAACTGCGATGAAGCCGACTATCGAGGTGCTTTTCAGCAGCGAGACTATCTCGCCCCTATATACCGGCAGGAACCTTACAGCCGCCTGAGGGAATATGAACTTGAAAAATGCCTGATTTTCGGTATATCCGAGAGCCAGCGCCGCTTCACGCTGACCGACGTCAATGCTCTCGATACCGGAGCGCATTATCTCGGACGCGTACGCGCCGAAGTTCAACGTAAAGCCGATGACTGCGACCCACAGCGCTTCTAACCCGGATTTGCCGAGTACCACATAGTAGAGTATCATCAGCAGTACGACTATCGGAGTCCCCTGCAGGAGCTTCACATAGACATTGCTGATGCCGTTCGCAAGCCTGCTGCCCGTGCGGCGGAACATACACACAAGGAATGCCAGCACCGAGCCGAAAATTGCGGACATCACGGTTATCAGGCAGGTGGTGCCGATGCCCTTAGCAATGAGCTCCCAACGGTTTTCGCGGATAAAGTTTTTCTCGAAGCTGAGCGCGATGCTGTCAAAAAACCCCGGTATATTTTCCGCTCCCGTATTTTCGGCAGCAGCCGCGCTCGCGCTTTTATAAATGTCAGACTTTCTTACCGCGAGAGAGATACCGCCGTAATAGATCGGATCGGAAAAACGCACGCTTTCTTCTCTTTCCGGAGTCACTGTCACATTGTTTGCGCCCACATCGTATATACCCGACGCAATGCCTGCAAGACCGGAGCTTATGTTTGCCTGTTCATATTTGCAGTCATAGCCGTATTTCCGACAGAACATCGTCATAAGCTCGACCGCGTATCCTTTAAGCTCACCGTCCACTATCATAGCAGTAGGCACGTTCAGCGGATTGACGAAGACATTCAGAGTTCCGTTTTCACCCGTGATACCGGAACGATCTATCATTGCTGCCGACGCATCGCCGTCATACCATTTTTTACGCAGGCTTTCCATTGTTCCGTCGGCTTCCAGCTCTGCTATCATCTCATTGAACTGCTTCTGAAGAAGCTCCGCCTTCTCGCCGTTCTTCTGGAAACAGAAGCTGTATTTATCCTCTTTAAGTATTTCGGGGAGATAGCTGAGTTCCGGATGATCTGTTGCTGCCGCCCGCAGGAGGGGTTCATCTTCTATGAAGCAGTCGATCTTATTCATTGCCAGTGCCATAATAAGATCGCTGAATGAATCAAAGTAAAAATATTCGCTGTCCGGCAGAAATTCGAATGTAGGCTGCTCGAAGCTCGAACCGGTCAGTATGCCGACTCTTTTGCCTACATAATCCTTGTACGACAAAGCCGGAGTGCCGGCGTTCTCCGTTCTTACCGCAAGGCAGATATCCGCGGAGTAGAACGGGTCGGAGAAGTCTGCTGCTTCTGCCCTTTCAGGTGTCTTCGATAATGCCCCGGCAAGCATATTATATTTTCCGGAGGCAAGTCCCGCAAGCAAACCGTTGACATCGGTATCCTCGAATTTCGGTTCATAACCGTATTTTCTCGCGAACCGATACATAAGGTCGGTAGTCATTCCCGAAAGCTCCCCGCTGACGAACATCGTGAACGGCGGAGCTCCGGAGTATGTGCCGACTGTTATGATACCGTTCTCACCTGTGATGCCGGAACGGTCGATGGTCTGAAGGCTCGCGTCCCCGCCGAACCATATATCCTGCAACTCCGCGAGAGTACCGTCCGATGTCATTTCCGAAAGCATCTCATTGAACTGCTTAAGAAGCGTCTGTGACTTTGCTTCCGTTTTGCTGTACATAAAATAGTAGCTGTCAACCGCAAGAGGCTCGGAAAGATACGAGATATCACTGTTCTCCTTGTGTGTTACCCTCACTGTCGGTTCGTCCGCCACATATCCGTCTATGCGTTTTTCGAGCAGCGCTATATTCAGATCGGAATATGTATTGAAGTACAGATATTTGCTGTCTGGGAACTTCTCAAAGGTAGTCGGCTCGAAAGCACTTCCGGACAGTATTCCGAGTGTTTTTCCGTTGAAGTCCTTATATGTGCTGCCTCCGCCGTTCACACCGGCCGCGGCGGTCTCACCCTGTACGGCGATATCAGAAGCCCTTACCGCAAGCATTACTCCGCCCTTATACACAGTATCGGAGAAGTTTGCGCTTTCCTTCCGCTCCTCGGTAACGGAAATACTGCCGATACCTATATCATACAGTCCGGAGGTAACGCCTGCGACCACCGCCGCAACGTTTGGCTGCTCAAATTTTACACTGTAACCGTATTTCTGCCCGAATATCGTTATAAGTTCCACGGCAAAACCGGTATATTCATTGTTCAGATAATAAGAGAACGGAACATTGTCCGGCCAGCCCGCGGCGACTATTTCACCGTTCTCACCCGATGAAGGCGTTCTGTCAAAGGTCTTGACAGAATCATCGTTGGAAAACCATTTTCCCGTCATTTCGGAAAGCTTACCGCTTTCGTTAAGCTCCGACACCATTTCATTGAACTGTTGACGAAGCTTATCGGCTCTTTCATTTCCTTTCTGGAACATAAACGAATAATCATCGTCCACGATCGGCTGTTTTATGTAATCCAGATTGCTGTTTTCGGCATTCAGCATACGCATGACAGGTTCATCATCCATGAACGCGTCTATCTTATTCTGCTCCAGAGCGACAGCCAGATCGCTTGTGCTTTCCATATATACATATTCGCTATCAGGAAAATACTCAAAGGTTATCGCCTCAAAGCTCGAACCTGTCTTTATGCCGATCCTCTTTCCTATATAGTCCTTATAGGTGACAGTCCCATCGCCGTCTGTGTCGGCGGCGACCGTCGTGTTTCCGGTCTGCTGGTGCTGATTCTTCTGCGGCAGCACTGCCAGCACTATCCCGCCTATTATCATCAGCAGTATGACCGCTATTATGATAATATCAACTTTCTTTGCCTTTTTTCGCATATTGTTCCTCCTTCGCTGCGAAAAATATATACAGCTTTGCTTCTCGAATTTGACATAACATAGTGTTTATAATATCAACGTAATGAAGCAACTGACCAAAGACTCATATCGATCTATAGCGAAAATACATCTCTTTTTTTGT
>CACZGM010000119.1 GCA_902780695.1 uncultured Ruminococcus sp.
ATGTGTATGCTAACGCAGATAGTCTTGACTCCGACCCTGTTGTGATCACCCTCCCCGGCATGGAGCCGCCGGCTGAAGCAGGAAATCCGGCCGCTGAAGACTCTAAAGGCGAAGGCGAAGACGCCAAGTCCGAAGAAACGGCTTCCGCAAAGGAGACAAAAGCTTCCGATGAGGAAGGCGGCGAAGACGAAGAGGAAGACGAAGGTGCGACTGAAGAACCCAAGGAGTTCACAGTCTCCGCGAACGGCAATATCCTTTACAAAAGTGATAATTTTCCGTTTACTACATTTGACCTTGGCGCTGTTGCCGCAGGAAAAAATACAATAAACGGCATTTTTGTACATGACGGTGTTCTTACGATCCTCTGTTCCGGACCGGTCGCAGCAAACGGTGTTACAAGCGGTCTTACAATAGGATTCAATATGTCTTCCTCTGATTGGCTGGATAATCTGAAAAAAATGATAGGCTGTGATATTACCATATTCAACGGTAACACCCGGTATTCGACAACAATTTTCGACCAATCGAATAAACGATATATAGGCACAGCAATGGATGCAAATATCGAAAATGAAGTGCTTAAAAACCAAAATCCATACCAAGGAAAAGCAACCATAGTCGGTAAGCCGTATTACGTTTCCTACAATCCTATGTATGACTATAACAATAATGTTGTAGGCTCCTATTTTGCAGGAAATGACGCGAGCAATGCAAACAAACAATTCTCAGTCATCATTGTAATATCCATAATAATCGCTTTGGCTGCACTTGCTGTTACCGGATTTATAGTGTTCATATTCACACGAAAAAAAGTCATTATTCCCATAAATCATGTAACCGTACTTGCCGACGAGATGCAGAACGGAATACTCAGCACTACCAAAGTGGATTATAAGTTTGCAGACAATGAAGTCGGTCATTTCGCCGAGAAGCTCCGCACAGCAAAAACCGCACTCAACGGGTGCATTACGGATATCTCAGGTATTATGGGATATATGGCTTCCGGTGATTTCACGGAATCCCCCGCTGTTGATTATCCGGGTGATTTTGAGAAGATAAGAGACAGTATTCTGAAAATAGAGACTGACCTCGGAGAGACGCTGAGCAGAATGAGTATGTCCTCTGACGAAGTATTGACAGGATCGAATCAGATGTCAGAAGGCTCGCAGTCACTTGCGGACGGCACAACAAGACAGGCTGCCGCCATCGAGCAGATATCCGCTACAATAGCAGATGTTTCGTCGAAGGTATCAATGACAGCAAAGAACGCTGCAAAAGCCGGCGATATCTCCCGTGAGACCGAAAACGAAGTTAACCTTCAGGACACCTCGATACATAATATGGTCGCCGCAATGAGCGAGATAAGCAACACCTCCAAGGAGATAGAGAAGATAATCAAGACTATCGAGGATATTTCGTTCCAGACAAACATACTTGCTCTCAATGCCGCAGTTGAAGCCGCAAGAGCCGGAGATGCCGGCAAGGGATTTGCTGTTGTTGCTGATGAAGTAAGAAATCTCGCAAATAAGAGCGCGGAAGCTGCCAAGAGCACCACAACGCTCATCACGGCTTCAATTGATGCTGTCAATAAGGGCTCGAAGATAGCAAATGAGACCTCTGAAGCAATGAAGAAAGTCAAAGACAAGACTGCTGAAACTGCCGACCTTATCGAAATGATAGCGACAGCCAGCGCGGAACAGAACGACGCTATCAATCAGATAACCTCCGGAATCGAGCAGATCTCGCAGGTCGTTCAGATGAACTCCGCAACTGCCGAAGAAACTGCGGCTTCCTGCGAACAGCTCAATGGACAGTCCAGACTTCTTAAAGATCAGGTATCACGCTTCAAAGTAAACTAATAAGAGAGTATTAGAAATCATCAGAAATGGGGATCATGCCTGCAGATCATACGCTCAGGCACGATCCCCTCGTTTTACTTTCCGATATGGACTAACTTTGCAGAAATTGTAGTGAAGTCTGCGGAATACACATAACAATAACCGCTGTATGCCGAAGCATACAGCGGTTATTTGTATCAATCATGTATTAACAATTATCCGAGAGAAGAGTTAAGTTCGTTGATAGCATTCTCGATTACTCCACCGTATTCCGCACGGCCGCCTGTAAAGGTAAAGTCTGTGGTGTAGTACATCTTCTTGCAGATGTAATCCATAGGAGTTTCACCTGTTGTAGCTTGTGTGCCGGAGATATCAACACCGGTTCTGAAATCGAATACGGGAACCAGCGGGCAGTCAGTTACGGATTCAAGCTCTTCCTTGAACGCGAGCTGTGTTTCTGTCCACTTTTCGTCATTCATGAGCTTTTCTCTTGCGGTAGCCTTGACATCGGGATCATTGTTGGCAAGGATATGGGACTGAACAAATGCCTTGTATGTATCAAGGTTTGTGGAGCCAGCGCAGAGTGCGAAGCCGAATACATCATAGTCATGATAATACTTGTCAGCCTTGGGATCCTTAGGTGTGGGAACGAAGAAGATCTCATCGTAATCCCAGCCCATCTTCTCGCAGAACTTGTGTCCGTCGCCCTGGTAGAACCAAGTACCGTCATCATAGAACAGTGTATCGCCGTTTACCCAAGCCTTGACATTTATGGAGTATCCGTTCTCAACAAGAGGATAACGGTATTCCTGTGCGCAGAGAGTGGAAATGAGGTCTGCAGCACGCTCAACGTTAGGATCATAGAGGTTGTTTACGAGCTTGCCGTCCTCACCTATTCCTACAACCGGAACACCGGTAGAAGCGAAGATAAGGGACTGTGCATACCAACCGTCGCAGACATACTTGTTCTCACCTGTCTGCTGGAACTTCTGAGCCATATCGAGAAGTGCGTCCCAATCCCATTCACCCTTGCGGTAAAGCTCGTAAGGATCAGGGAGACCTGCTTCTTCGATTACGCTTCTTCTGTAATACCAAAGCTCAGCTATCTTGTATTCCTGTACAGGACAGTACATCTTTCCGCCCCACTTGAACTGCTGGCTGAGTTCTCTCCAGCCGTCCCATTCGGAACCGCTCATATCGATTATATCATCGATAGGCTGGAACATCTTCTTGTATGCTGTCAGCGGGAACATGCTCTTTTCAAACTGATATACGTCAGGAGAATCGCCGGAAGCGATCATCTGTCCGAGCTTATCATAACCTGTACCGTATGCGTAGCTTATCCACTGAACTACCTTGTCTGCATAGTCACCGTAGGAAGCATCGCCTTCCTCCGGGATACCGTAGTTAGCCTTGAAGATCTCGCAGCCTGCCTGTGTTTCGTCATAAGCCCAGCTGCTGAGGAACTTAAGCTTCTTCTGGGGATGAAGTTCCTCATTGACCTTTACTTCACCTGCCGCAGCCTGTAAGCTCTCATCTGTAGCATAAGTTTCAATAGCGGTAGTTGTGGTAGCCGCAGTTGTTTCCGCACCGCCGCCGGCAGCGGTATTCTCGGTTCTTCCGCCGCCGCCACCGCAGGAAGCGGCTCCTATCACTGTTGTGAGCGATAATGCAGCAGCCAATAATTTGTGTGCCTTTTTCATTTTTCTCCTCCAAAATAAGGGTATGAATCTGTCGCACAGACTCATAAAATGCCTTTACTCTACAATGAATATTATACTATCAATTGTTAAGAAAAACAATTGACAAATTCAATAAATGATATTATAATAATTTATAACATTTCACGTTATAATTTAAGAAAAATTAATTAATTTACTTAAAAAAGGAGTGATTGTTAATGAAATATCAGAATCCCGTTATTAAAGGATTTTATCCGGATCCTTCGGTATGCTTTGCCAACGGTAAATACTATCTTGCCGCAAGCTCATTCCAGTATTTCCCCGGAGTCCCTCTGTTTGAGAGCGACGATCTTGTGAACTGGACACAGACAGGTTTTGCACTTACCCGTCCGGAGCAGGTAATGCTCGATAAAATAAACAGTTCCGGAGGTGTATTCGCGCCTACTATAAGATTCAACAACGGCAGATTTTACCTTGTTACGACAAACGACACAACACATCAGAATTTCTATGTATGGACAGACGATATCTACGGCGAATGGTCAGACCCGATATATGTAGATCAGGGCGGTATCGACCCTTCCCTGCTTTTTGACGACGGACGTGTTTATTTTATCAGCAACGGCACGGACGATAACGGAAATGCCGGAGTTGTTCAGTGCGAGATCGACATTACTACCGGAAGGAAGTTAACACCGAGCAGGTGTATCTGGTGCGGTTCGGGCGGACGTTTTCTTGAAAGCCCTCATATGTACAAAATCAACGGTATATACTATCTTATGGCAGCCGAGGGCGGCACCGAATACGGTCATATGATAACATACTCCCGTTCTGAAAGCGTATGGGGTCCGTTCACAAGCTATCCGCACAATCCTGTGCTCACGAACAGAAACAAGGCACCGTATGTCATCCAGGGTATCGGTCACGGTGATCTTATACAGGACAAAAACGGAAATTGGCACATTCTATGTCTCGGTTTCAGACAACTGCATCTGTGGATGGCATTCCACCACCTCGGACGTAAAGTCTTTCTGATCCCCGTCAAATTTGATGATGACGGCTGGTTTACTGCAAGCACCGACGGCACCTGCGATGAATACTACGATATAGACGGTGATTTCACACAAAAAGAGAAGAAACACTACACCTTCGAGAATACCCTGTGGAACACAGATTGGCAGTATCTGCGCAAACCGGTACCCGGCAATTATATCTTCGATAAGAATAAGATTACTCTGAAAGGTACGGAAATTACGCTTGACGATACCGACTCTCCTACTTTTATATGTATGCATCAGCGTGATTTCCGTTTCCGTCTCGGAGTCAAGGTCACCATTGACAGCGGAGAAGCCGGAGTGACTCTCTATCATTGTGAAAACGAGCATTACGATATTGCGCTCCGCAAAAAAGATGACGGTTTTGAAGCTGTTCTGCGTCTGAATATAGGCGGAATAAAGCACGAACAGAACAAAATGCCTATTTCCGGTGAAACTGCATCACTGAACGTTACCGCGGACAATTTCAGCTATATATTCACTGTGAACGGCGTAATGCTCGGAAACGCCGACTGCAAGTATCTTTCTTCCGAGGTATGCGGCGGTTTCACAGGCACGGTGATAGGACTTTACGCTGTTGGTGACAATACCGCGGAATTTACAGACTTTGAACTTAATTACGAATAAAGGAGAACTGCTATGCTTGATATTACATCTACCGCGCCGATGGGCTGGAACAGCTGGGACTGCTGGGGAGCGGCTGTCAATGAGGAAACTGTTCGCAAAAACGCGGAATTTATTGCAAGGAATCTTAAACAATACGGTTATGAATATGTAGTAGTCGATATCCAGTGGAGTGAACCTACCGCTGAAAATCATGAATATCACCCATTCGCCGAGCTTTGCATGGACGAATATTCAAGACTTATCCCGGCAGAAAACAGATTTCCGTCTGCGGCAAGAGGCAAAGGATTTGCACCGCTCGCGGAGTATGTACATTCTCTCGGACTCAAATTCGGCATACACATAATGCGCGGGATACCGCGTCAGGCGATACACCGCAATACACCAATACTCGGCACCGATAAGACCGCACGTCAGATAGCCAAAACAGACAGCATCTGCGTGTGGAACACCGATATGTACGGTGTGGATCCGGACAAGGACGGCGCAAAGGCTTACTATGACAGCATTTTTGCGCTGTATGCACAATGGGGCGTTGACTTTATTAAGTGTGACGATATCGCGAGGGAATTCCCGCACGCAGAGAGTGAGCTTATAATGCTCAGCAAAGCTCTTGACGACTGTCCGAGGAATATGCTGTTAAGCCTGTCTCCGGGTCCGGCACCGCTCGAAAAGGCGGAGCTGTTCAAGCAGATATCCAATATGTGGCGCATAACCGACGATTTCTGGGATAAGTGGGAACTGCTGTACGCAATGTTTGAACGCTGTGAGAAATGGTGTACGCATACCGGTGCAGGTCACTGGCCGGACGCGGATATGCTCCCGGTAGGTGCTATCCTCCAGGATTACGGCCCAGACGGACACACAAAATTCACCGAGGATGAACAGCGCACGATGATTACGCTCTGGAGCATCTTCCGCTCTCCCCTGTTCATAGGCGGCGATCTTACGAAGTGCGACGAATTCACACTTGGTCTGCTGACAAATCAGATGATACTTAAAATGCACTCAAACGCCCGTGACGCTCATCAGGTATGGCGCAGAAATACCGGCGGTATCGAACATATTCTATGGAAAGCCGTCGACTGCGAAGGCGGATATTATGCCGCTGTATTCAACACC
>CACZGM010000120.1 GCA_902780695.1 uncultured Ruminococcus sp.
ATAGCCTGCTTTATGCGTATCTCATCGCCGTTTAGCAGGTTAGGGGTATTGCGGTCTATATTTACCTCAAAACGCAGTCCCTTTGCTTCTGCGGCATTCTGTGCCATATTGACAAGATCGTTCAGCACAGATGCAAAGTCGTAATCCACCGGTATGATATCCAGCTTGCCGGCTTCTATCTTTGAAAAATCGAGAATGTCGTTTATCAGACCGAGCAGGGTATTGCCGGAGGTGCGTATGTGCTGGGAATATGCCGCGATGTCCTCGTCTTTGCATTCCCGTAGCACCATTTCGTTCATTCCGAGTATGGAGTTCATGGGAGTGCGTATATCGTGCGACATGGTTGACAGGAAGTAGGTCTTGGCTTTGTTGGCACTTTCCGCTTTCATGGCTGCGGCTTTGAGATCACGGCTGAATTTCATAAGAACGGCGGTGTCAAATATCAGCAGCAGCATCAGCGCGGAAAAGATAACGGCTGTAAAGAACCAGTCAACGGTTATGGTTTCGAGCTGTGATTCCGGTATGCAGGATATCAGCGTCCAGCCGTTCGTCGGTATTAGCTGCGTGTGCGATATAAGGCAGGGCTCATATTTTGAATTCAGTATCGTCATTGTTCCCGAGCCGGCCGTGATCTCTTCCTTGAATACGGCAAGACTCGCATTGTCCGTCTTATTGTATGAACGGTAAAACTCAAAAAAGTTGGAGTTCTTCAGAGAACGGGCGCGTATCATATAGTTTCCGCCGGAATCTATGACCGTTACTTCGGCGTCCCGGTAATCATCGTTCGGGAATACCCATTTCTTTTCCAGAATAGATACCGGCAATACACGAAGGAGCAGTGCTTCACGGCTTGTCCCGTTGTCTGTCAGAGTGACCGTCCTGCAGAACGCGAGGGACTGGAGACCGTTCACAGGGTTCGTATATGCTCTTGTGACCTGTACAGACGCGCTTTCTGCTCTTTCATCTTCAGAAAAAATATCTATACCGCTGTACGAGACAGTATGGTCTGCGGGGTCGGTCATGTGAGGCTCGGTCGAAAAGCCCGTAAATGAATCGTTTTCCTTGAAAACTATCTGTGCGGAAGCCCCCTGAACGGTCAGCGCATTTGTAAGGAACTTCATCGCTTCGTCTGTTGTCATTTCATCGGCGTTTATAGTGTTTGCCCATGTGTCGCAGATATGCTGTTCGCCCTCAAGGTAATTGGCGGTAACACGCTCCAGTGCGACCGTGCTTTCGTAAAAATCATCAGTCTGTCTGCGGGAGCTTTCGTTTTTCTTGTCATTGGCATACTGCACGACGAAAACTATTATACCGAACATAATAATAACATTCGCAAGTATTATAAGAGCTTTCTTCATTGATACCATTCTCCCTGTAATGTCATTCAGGGTCCGCTCCACCCCTCCTGCCAATCCGACATGATCCTACAAAACAGATTATACCATAATTAAAGCAAAATGTCAATTATATGTACACGGCGAAAATGAAGAACATTCCGCCGGAAAGAAGGTGCATATCCGGCGGACCCGGAACACAAAAGAGCCTTCCGGCAAGGGAAAGCTCTTTCCGCTTTGTAAAGCGGTATATTGCGTATCGTCTATGCTCCGGCTTCGGTTCTGATCTCAAGCCGGTAAACGTGATCGTCCATAAAGAACCCGTTCCCTATATCGTTCTTTTCATCGCGGATTATCTTAAAGCCGAGGCTTTCATATATCCCGCACGCCGGATTGTTTCTGTTCGCGTTCAGCTCTACAGCGTCCAGTCCGGCTTTTTTCGCTTCGCAGATGACATGGCCGAGCATCAGCCGTGCGTATCCTTTTCCGCGCTCCGATCTGTACAGATAGAACTTGCTGAGATACATAGCCCCATTTCTGGGATAAAACGCCATAAAGCCGGCGTTCCGGTTCCCGTCCTTAACAAAGAAGTATCTCGACCCTTCCATAAGCTGCCGTCTGATAGCTTCCTTTGACTGGAAAAGCGGGATCATATAGTCGTTCTGTGCTTTTCCGATTATCGGGTCGTAATGCTCTCTTACGATAGACTCAGCCATTTCCGACATTTCGCTTATACCGTCGGCATCGTCACTGAAAAGCTCGGTAAATTCCATTTCATATACCTCCGTAAACCGCGTTCACAACACATCTCGAAAGCCTTGTGGTACCGGCTCCGGCTCTCTGAAGAAACAGGGTGACCGAGATATGCTCCTTCGGGTCACACAGCAGGAACGTGCCTGTCCAGCCATCCCAGCCGAAAGAACCCTCCGATGCCAGAAGACCGGCGGCGTTCGGGTCATCGAGAATGCGCAGCAGATTTGCGTAGCCGAAGCCTTTGACGGAATCCCAGTTGAATGTGGTTTTCTGTTCCGGAGACAGACCGTTCTTCTGCATGAATTCTATCGTCTTTCCGGAAAGGATCCCTGCTTTTCTGCTGGAAAGCTCCGCGCCCAGTTTTGAGTAATCCGACGCTGTGGAAAACAGTCCCGCACCGCCCGATCTGAACTCCGGTGTCCTGTCGTGATCGTAGATGCAGAGATTTACATAATCCGGCTTTTTCAGCGTATCTCCCGCGCCTTCGTACAGCACGGCGAGCCTGTCACGCTTTTCCGGCGGGACAAAGAACGCCGTATCGTCCATTCCGAGCGGGTCAAAAATATTGCGCTTCATATACTCGTCAAGGGGCATATCAGCCGCCTTTTCTATGACCGCACCGAGAATGTCGGCGGAAGCGCCGTACATCCATTCGCGTCCGGCGGGGTAGAGCAGCGCACATCCGGCGGCTTCGGCGGCATATTCCTGTGTGGTCATCGAATGACCGGAGCGTATGCTTTCATCAACGCGCTGCCATAATGCCGTGGTCATATCGCCGCCCTCGCGTCCGTCCCACGGATACGGAATGCCGGAAGTCATATTCAGAAGATCGCGTATCCTGATTGGCGGGCTTGTTCTCTTTTCGCCGTTCTCAGGATAATACGCTTCGGAGAATTCCGGGATATACCGTGCAAGTTCATCTGCGGTGTCGATTATCCCGCGCTCCATAAGCTGCATTGCGCACACCGATGTCACGATCTTCGTGCAGGAATACGCCCGGCATATCGTGTTCTCGGTGAATCCGACACCGTTTTCCGCATCTGACAGCCCCGCGCTGTATGAGAACACCTTTTCTCCGTCTTTTGTGACGACGGCGGAAGCGCCTGTCTCCGAACGTGTATCTATCGCGTGATCTACCGCTTCCCGTACTCTTTTGAATTCCATACCGATACTTCCTCGCTTTCAAACCGGATAAATTGCATTTGTGACGGACTTGCAGCTTTTCAGCATCTGCTGCCGTTATATTCCGGTACATTATACCACACTTTCGCCGGAAATACAAGACGGACGGCAAAAAGATCTGATGTTCGCCCAAACTCTTGAAAAAAACACCGAAAAATGATATAATACCGGTAAAGTGAGGATTGTCCGTGACCGGACACGGCAGAAAGGAGCGTACTATGAAAACAAAGAAGCAGGGCTGCTGCTGGACAGCGTACTATGATACAGATACGGACAGGTATTTCGCCCGGATAATGTCCATAAGCCGCGAGGGCATCGAGCAGTACGACTATGAGATAACACGGGATATCTACGCCCGTCTCGGGTCATCCGGCGATGACAGCGACAACGAAACGCTGATAAGAGAGGGCAAAATGACGTATTCGTTCGAGAACACCATGTACGGTACCCTCGGACCGGAAAGGACAGTCTGGGACGACGAAGCTCACGAAACAATGAAAAAGTGTGTGAAGAAGAACCCTGACGGCTGCTGAACCTGAAAGAACGTACCGGCAGCCCCATGTTCTTTAAAATACTTGGTTTATCTTACTATAAATTCTTTGTAAGAGATTGACATTTTTGAACAAATGTGCTATAATATACAAGACTATAAAAAGGAGGTATTGTTTCGTGAAACAATCATACTACAAGAGTGACAGCGGCGATCTCGGCTCTATTCTCGGACAGGTAGGAAATGCCGACCTTATTATAATGATAACGGTCAACGACCGGTTTGAGATGCAGGTCAAGCAGCTTCACGACAAATACCCTGATATCCCGAGCATAGCTACTACGGGTCATTTTTACGGTAACAGCCTCCGTGAGGGCGGAGTGGGTATAGTTGCCATGTCCGGTGTAAGAGCCGCGGCAGGCGTACTTCGGTCTGTATCCACCATGCCGATGAGAGATATAAAGGAATTCGAGAACAATGTCCGCGCCGTGAATGCGAACAGCAATAATACCGTCTGCATAGACTTCTGCGCCGGAAATGACGCTATGACTTTAGCTGCTATGAATGCTGTGCTGAAAAGGTCGGGCATCTCCCTTATGGGTGGTACGGCATTCGACGGCAAGGTCGCTGTAAACGGCAAGGTATATGAAGATGCCTGTGCTTACGCGATAGTACGCAATGAAGGCGGCAAGGTAAAGGTGTATAAGGAAAACCTTTACCGTCCTATGGACAGCAGACGGTTCATCGCCAGCGGCACTGACAGAAGCAAGTATTACATAGGCTCGCTCAACGGAAAGCCCGCCAAGGCGGTTTATATGAATGAGTTCGGCATAGACGAGAGGGATATATCCAAGCAGACTTTCTCCAATCCGTTCGGAAAGATAACTGGAGACGAGATATGCATTATCTCGCTGAAAGAGCCTTCCGGAAACGGTCTGTGCTGCTATCGTCAGGTAAATGACTCCGATGTGCTTACTCTGCTGCAGATAGGTGACCACAGGGAGATAGTTGCCGAGACTATCGGGAAAATACGGAATGATTTCAAGAACATCTCCGGTGTTTTCGCGGTAAACTGTGCTTTCCGCTACCTATATTTCAAGGATCACAACTACCTCAGCGAGTATTTGCAGTCGATGAGCCGGCTGGGAACTTTCTGCGGCTTTGTCGGCAACGGCGAGCACTATAACGATCAATTCATCAACCAGACCATGAGCTGTGTGGTATTCGGGTAAGCGGAGGTTAATATGGGATTATTCGGAAACAAAAAGAACGAGAATAACAATGTGACGGATCAGTACCCGCTCATCTGTATCGCGAACAGCATAAAAGAGTCGAAAAAGGTACTGGCGCAGAAAGAAGTAAGCTCGCTTGAAGAGCTCCGCGGCATACAGGATTCGTTTGATGCCGTACTGCTCAGGGACGAGGAGCTCAAGCAGAAAATGGATCACTTTGCCGAGGTGTTCGGCTCTGTGGGAAATTCCGCGAGTCAGTTCGACAATGTAAAATCCGCTATCTCGGAGTCCGTGAACGATGCGCAGGCGCACATGGAGCGGCTTCGTGAGAGCTCCGAAACGGTAAAGGCTGATTTTGCCGAAATGAGCGGCATTTTTACCGAGCTTGTGGCATCGGTAAAGATAATCGCGGAATATACCAAAAACATCACAAGTATTGCCGACCAGACCAATATACTCGCAATAAACGCGTCCATCGAGGCTGCGAGAGCCGGAGATTCAGGCAAGGGCTTTGCGGTAGTCGCGACTGAGGTAAAGAAGCTGGCGGAAGAGATAAAGGAAATGGTAACACAGGTAGATGCTTCCATTGAAAGCGTCAATACCTACACCGCAAAGTTCAACGAGAGTATCGTCAAGACTACGGAAGCACTCGATAAGAATATGTCCGATCTCGATACCGCTAACCGGACTTTTGACAGCATAAATGATGCCGCGGGCGGTGCCGATACCGTACAGATGCAGATAGCGGAAGCCGCCAATGATGCGAGCGCGGAGCTTGCGGAAGTAGGAAACGCGTTTGAACGCATAGGCGAGCAGTACCGCACGGTAAGCGAGCATATAGAAAAAGCAAGCGCTCTCGGTACAACCAAAAGCGTTCTGTTTGAAAACATTGACAATATGGCGGATCAGATCGAACCGCTTGTCAAAATGCAGGCAGGAAACTGAATACAGACGGATATCCGCGATCATACCGGCAGGTCTTGATCGCGGATTTTTTATAGGCTTTACATGGAGAACGGGACCGGCATGATAGTTTTTTAGGGAATTTACATATGACAAAGTCTTGACAAAATAAAAGAAATGATGTAAAATAACGTAGTGTATAAGTTATTGTGTTATCAACAACTGCCCGGACGCAGTTGCAGTTAGTGATTCTGGAATAAAGGATCACACAGGTGCGGATGATATATAATAGGGAGAAACAAAGATGAACCCGATTAAGAGAGTAAAATCCGAGGGCGTGTCGCTGAAAAAAGC
>CACZGM010000121.1 GCA_902780695.1 uncultured Ruminococcus sp.
TTGAAAATACGCTGAAAGTGTATTTTCAAGGCTTTCCTGAATCCGCATTGCGGATTTAGGAACAACAACTGCCATAAGGCAGTTGTTGAGGACGCATTATTTATACGGTTTAAAATAAACAGAGAAAAACGCCCTAAAGCAAAAAGCGCACGAGCCAAGGCCCATGCGCTTGCTGTTATAAATGATTTCATCCATTTCAGAGCGGTTATTCCGTAAATACCGTGAACTCCGGAACATAGCACATTCCGAACGATTCATTTTTCTTTATATGCAGCCGGACTGACTTCCGCACCGCCTGTGACACAGCCTTGTAATAAACACGCCGATCGTTGACTGTATTGTTTCGGAAAATACCGACCGTTATAAATTTATCACGTTTCGTCAAACTCGCTTACCAGTGCCGAGACTGTCTGCTTTGCGTCGCCGTAGATCATTACGGTGTTGTCATTTGTGAACAGCGGGTTCTCGACACCGGAGAATCCCGCACCCTTGCCGCGCTTGAGCACGAATACCGTGCGCGCCTCAAATGCGTTGATTATCGGCATTCCGTACAGCGGCGAAGTCTCGTCATTTATCGCGGACGGGTTTACAACGTCGTTCGCGCCGATGACGATAGCAACGTCCGTATTCGGCATCTGCGGGTTCATCTCATCGGCAGTCTTTAACTGCTCATACGGAACGTTCGCTTCGGCAAGCAGTACGTTCATGTGTCCGGGCATACGTCCCGCAACCGGATGTATCGCGAAGCTGACTTCCGCGCCGTTGGCTTCGAGCTTGTCGCAGAGCTCCTTGACTGCGTGCTGTGCCTGTGCAACCGCCATTCCGTAGCCGGGAATGAACACTACCGAGCTTGCCGCTTCGAGAACGAGGTACGCGTCCTCAACGGACATTGAGCGGGGTTCTTTCTGCTCGCCCGCAGCGCCCTTCTTCTTTGCGGCGGTGCTGCTGCCGAACAGGAGACTGCCGAGCGTGCGGTTCATAGCCTTGCACATTATCAGCGTGAGGATAAGTCCCGATGTTCCGACGAGGCAGCCGGAAACAACAAGTACGGAATTGCTGATCGCAAGACCCGCAAAAGCTGCCGCAAGACCGGAAAAAGCGTTGAGCAGCGAGATGATGACCGGCATATCACCGCCGCCGATAGCGATGACCATTGTGAAGCCAAGGATAAGGAATGCCGCGGTCACGATGATAACACCGATCATTCCCATAGAAGCGTCAAGAATTCCCGCAATGCTGAGGGCGTATATTGCAACTCCCACAAGTCCCGCAAGTGCAAGAAGAGCGTTTATGAAGTTCTTGCCGGGGATATTCACATTCTTTTTGAACATCTTGCCGGACAGCTTTCCCCATGCGACAACAGAGCCCGTGAATGCTATCGCGCCTATTGCTATCGTAAGACCGAGCGCTATGGACGAGAACACGTTAATCTCACCGTCGGTAAGGTACTGTGTAAGCGCGACAAGCAGCGACGAGAGACCGCCGAAGCCGTTGAACAGAGCGACAAGCTGCGGCATTCCGGTCATTTCGACTTTCTTTGCCCATATTGCGCCGATTATACCGCCGAGCAGTATAGCGGCTGCCGCCCATATATATGCATTTTTGAAAATATCGTTAAAGAGCGTGTCGGTCACTTTCTTTTCGAGCAGAACGGTCACTACCGCAATAAGCATACCGACTGCGGACATAAGGTTGCCCTTTCTCGCGGTATCTGCCTTTCCGAGCAGCTTTATGCCCCTTATGAAAAGAACGGCGGAGACCATATAAAGTATCGTTGTCAGTATTACACTGATGCTTTCCCAATTCACTTCTTATCGTCTCCTTTCTTCTTGAACATTTCAAGCATTCTGTCCGTTACCATATAGCCGCCGATAACGTTTATAGTTGCCAGCAGTATTGCAAGGAATCCGAATATCGCGCCCACTATGCCGTCTGTGTGCAGAGCTACGGCAGTCGCCGAGATCGCACCGACTATCGTTATTCCGGAGATCGCGTTCGTACCGGACATCAGCGGCGTGTGCAGCTGCGACGGGACTTTTGAAATAAGCTCGATGCCGAGAAATCCCGCAATAACGAACACGAAAACCAGCAGTAATATCTCTCCTATTGCCATTTTACTTATCCCCCTTGAATCTTTCGTGTATTATCTTTCCGCCCTGTGTTAAGAGGCAGCCTTTCATTATCTCGTCTTCGAGCTTCACATCGAGCTCCTTTGTCTCCTTGTTGTAGAAGTGTGTGAGGAACGCGGTGAAGTTTCCGGAGAGCATCTTCGACGCATCGTACGGCACCTGTCTTTCGAGCAGATCGCCGGACATGATTATAACGCCGTTGTCGGTGACAACTTCCTCGAACAGCTTCGAGCCTTCCACATTTCCGCCGGTGGAGACTGCCATATCCACAACGACAGCGCCGGGCTTCATACGGTCGAGAACGTCCTTTCCGATAAGGCGCGGAGCCTTGCGTCCGAACACCTTTGCGGTGGTTATGACTATATCGGAGCGCTCACAGACTTTCGCCTGTCCTTCCTTCTGCTTTGCGAGCTGTTCGGGAGTAAGCTCCTTCGCGTAGCCCTGGTCGGTCTGACCCATTTCTCCGAGGTCGATCTTCACGAAGCTCGCGCCGAGGGATTTTACCTGATCTTCGACAACGGGACGGGTATCGAAAGCGTCAACTCTCGCACCGAGACGCTTTGCGGTAGCTATCGCCTGGAGTCCCGCAACGCCTACGCCGATAATGAACGCGCGAGCGGGGTTTATCGTACCTGAAGGCGTTACCATCATCGGTAGTATTTTCGGCATACGCGCCGCGGCGTTCACGACAGCCACATATCCCGCAAGCGATGTCTGAGACGATTGAACGTCCATTTTCTGCGCAAGCGTTGTTCTCGGTATCATTTCGAGAGACACCGCCTGCAGGCCCGCAGCCGCCATTTTACCGAGCAGCTCTTTCTCATTGAACGGGTCAAGATAGCTTAAATGCAGCGTGTTCTGCTCAATGCCCTCGATGCTTTCGGGCTTCATTATACGCAGAACAATATCGCTGCCCTTATAGCCCTCCTCGTTGGAAGCCACAAGAACAGCGCCCGCTTTCTCATAAGCCTCGTCATTGAAGCCGCTTTTTTTGCCCGTACCCCTGACCGCTCTGATCTCGTATCCCATTCCGACGAGCTTTTTCACATCATCAGGAACAAGCGGAGTCCGCGTTTCACGCGGGTCGGTCTCCTTACATACCAGAATTTTCTTCATACTTTCTCCTTTCGGTTTTACTGAAATATTGGCTGAAATACAGCTAAACAGTACCGTGCTTCTTACACACGGTACTGCTTGTTGCCAAGGTTTAATCCCACGCTTCGGTGTCCTGCGAATATTCGCTGTTCGCGCTGTTGTCTGTATGTCCCGCAGTTTTTGCCTCACCGATCAGCATTTCGGGGTGTTCAATGCTTATGAAGTTTTCCATAAGTCCTCCTACAGTATATACTTTTATACGATGCCCTGTGCATTCATAGCGTCAAGGACCTTCTCGAAGCCCGCGATGTTCGCACCTACAACGAAATTGTCCTTATAGCCGTACTTCTCGGCAGCCTTTGCGATGTTGTGATAAAGATTGACCATGATGCCGTTGAGCTTGCTGTCAACTTCCTCGAACGACCAGCTGAGACGCTCGCTGTTCTGCGACATTTCGAGAGCCGATGTAGCAACACCGCCTGCATTCGCAGCCTTGCCGGGAACGAAATAAACGCCGTTCTCCTGGAGATACTTTGTAGCGGCTTCTGTCGTGGGCATATTCGCTCCCTCGCATACTGCTATCGCACCGTTAGCAACGAGCTGCTTCGCATCTTCGATATCAAGCTCGTTCTGCGTAGCGCAAGGAAGTGCGATGTCCGCCTTTATCTGCCATACTCCGCGTCCCTCATGGTATTCGGAGTTCGGACGATATTTCTTGTATTCGGTGAGACGTGCGCGGTCGATCTCCTTTATCTGCTTGAGCGCCGCAACATCTATTCCGTCGGGGTCATAGACCCAGCCTGTGGAATCGGAGCAGGTAAGCACCTTTGCACCGAGCTGATGCGCCTTTTCGATAGCGTAGATAGCAACGTTGCCTGCGCCGGAAACGACTGCTGTCTTGCCCTTGATGTCGATGCCGTGGTCTTTGAGAAGCTCTTCGGTTATGTAGAGAAGTCCGTAGCCCGTAGCCTCGGTCCTTGCGAGAGAGCCGCCGAAGGAAAGTCCTTTTCCGGTCAGAACACCCTCGAACACATTGCGGATACGCTTGTACATACCGAACATATAGCCTATCTCGCGTGCGCCTGTACCGATGTCACCTGCGGGAACGTCGGTGTCTGCGCCGATATACTTTGAAAGCTCCAGCATGAAGTTCTGGCAGAAGCTCATGATCTCGCGATCGGATTTGCCCTTGGGGTCAAAGTCGGAACCGCCCTTGCCGCCGCCTATCGGAAGTCCGGTGAGGCTGTTCTTGAATATCTGCTCGAAACCGAGGAATTTTATGATGCCGATATTTACCGACGGGTGCAGGCGCAGACCGCCCTTGTAAGGTCCGATAGCGGAATTGAACTGTACGCGGTAGCCGGTATTAACGTGAACATTGCCGTTGTCGTCGATCCACGGAACGCGGAACTTTATCTGCCTTTCAGGGTTCACAAGTCTTTCAAGGAGCGCATCTCTGCGGAACTTCTCCTCATTTGCGTCTATCACGGGTCTGATAGAATCAAGTACCTCTCTTACTGCCTGGTGGAACTCCGGCTCACCGGGGTTTTTGGTTATCACCTGTTCGATGATCTCGTCAACGTAGGACATATTGAATTACCTCCAAAATTTTAATGCATTGCGGCGTTACCTGTTATCGTGACTTTGTACTGTCCGACCGGTTATGCCGCAGTGAAAATAAAAAAACGCCCGAAAAAAGCCGTCCGTGTACCCGTAAAAAAGTACCGACGAGCATTTTCCGACGCCATTGCCGAAAATATAAAAACGCAAAATCACTTATATATTTTACTATACAGCTATATAAAAGTCAATTTTGCCAATGCCGCAAAAAACAGACATACAGCCGCACAATTCCGACTACTTTCTGTTCTTCACTTCAAGCGGGCGCCTGCCCGTATATTTGTGGAATTCCGCCGTAAAGTAGTCCGCGGTGGCGAAGCCCAGCATACCGGCTATCTCACCGACCTTGTACCTGCCGGAAAGCAGGAGCTTTTCCGCATACCGCATACGGAACCGCTTGTAGAACTCCCCGAAAGTCATTCCAATACGCTTACGGAACATTCTCCCGAAGTAATCCTTGTTGAATCCGAAATACTCCGCCGCGTCCTGCGTGGATATGACCTTGCCTTCGTTTTCGGAAATATAGCCCTGTATCTTCTGAAGAAACTGACTGTCTGCTTCCGTTTCCGTAAGCTCGGCAAAATATTCCCCGACAGCTTCGGTGTAACTGCCCGACGCTTCTGTCGTTTTTATGTGCCCGACTGCCCGGAGCAGAGCCTCACGGATATTCTGCTCGCTCACCGGTTCGGTCAGACAGTCAACAGTGCCGTTAAGAAAGCATTCACGGATCGTTTTCGGGTCTCCCGTACCGATGACTATACACACCGGTCCGTCCCTTATTCCGGACAGCTCCGAGGTGAAAGCGGCGGGGTCCATATCCGGGAGCTTCTCACGGAACACCACAAGATCGACCTTGCTGCTCCGTATATACCGGAGAGCTATCCTCTGCGACATCGCGTGACCTGCTGTCTCAAAACCGCATTCCCGCCACACGGAACTGCGTCTGTACCTTTCCTCAGCGTCCGGGTCGCTGTCCGCGAAAAGCAGTTTGTAACGATATTTTCCTATGGTTCTCACCTCTGCAATTCTTTTATTATTTCCTTACAGACCGCATCAA
>CACZGM010000122.1 GCA_902780695.1 uncultured Ruminococcus sp.
TCACTCTGCCTTTTCTGCACGCAGCATCTGATAGCCGATACCTATGTGGGTCTCGATCAGGTTGAGGCCCGGCCGGGCGGAACGGAGCTTTTTACGCAGGGATGTCATATAGACGCGCAGGGAGACTATGTCCGTCTCCACGCCGCCGCCCCAGATGCGGTCGATGATATAGGAGTGGGTCAGGACCTTGCCCACATTAGAAGCCAGGAGTGACAGCAGCCTGTATTCTATAGCGGTCAGATGCACTTCAGTTCCCGCGACAGTGACAGTCCGGGAAGCATAATCGATAATCAGATCCCCGTTGTTGAAGACGGGGCTTTTTTCATCCTTGCTGGCGATATACTGCATCCTGCGCATGGCGGCGCGGATTCGGGCCAGGAGTTCCTCGATGGAGAAGGGCTTGGTCAGGTAATCGTCGGCGCCGCTGTCGAGGGCAAGTATCTTGTCGCTGTCTTCCGATTTTGCCGAAAGAACTATGATCGGAATGTTCTTTTTTTCTCTTATCCTCATCATAGCCGACAGTCCGTCAAGTTTCGGCATCATTATATCTATAAGTATAAGCTGTATCTCGTTCTGCATCAGACAGTCAAGCACTCCGACAGTGTAAAGTCCCTTCCAGCCGCCGCCTTCAAGGACAATGCAGCCTTTTGTGATATTATTGCCTGCAATGCCTATCGGAAGTTCATTGATGTGTCTGTATATTTTATCCTTCATATTCTTTTGTCTCCTATTTTCCGTCAGGGAAGCTCGTAAACGAACCGCGTTCGAGCTCCGGATAACCGCCGTTTTTCTTTGCTTCGGCTATCGCTTTCATCATAAATGCCATATTGCGTGCGAGATTACGCATCGTCTGCAATCCCTCAAGATCTTTTCTCACATCTTCCGCCGAAAAACCGTGTACCTGATTCCAGTATGTCGATGACGCGACCGGCATACTGCTGATAGTGAAATACTTGTTCAGTACGTCGAACGAAGCCGTATTTCCGCCGCGTCTGCACGAAACCACAGCGGCACCGACCTTCATGTGCTTTGGGAAAGAAGTGCTGTAAAACAGCCGGTCAAGGAACGAAAGCACAGTGCCGTTCGGGGAGCCGTAGTACACGGGACTGCCGATCACAAGTCCGTCCGCTTCCATAAACTTCTGCGCGGTCTCATTCACGGCATCGTCAAACACGCAGCGTCCCAGCTCACGGCATTTCTCACAGGCGATACACCCGCGTATAGCCTTGCTGCCGATCTGTATTATCTCCGCTTCCGTATTCTCCTGCTCAAATATCCTTGCCATTTCGGCTAAAGCTGTGGCTGTGCAGCCGTTCGTATGGGGGCTGCCGTTGATAAGCAACACTTTCATTTCTTTGCCTCCGTTCATACAATTAGTCCAATGCAAAACACGCTTCCGGCGGGTTTTACTGTGTTCCGAAATCATGTATCAGAATTTCGGAACAACAACTGCCATAAGGCAGCTGTTGAGGACACATTAATTATATCATAACATCGGGAAATATTCAAGCCCGCCGGCACAAAACTTCTCTTACCGACGGGCATTTTGTTATTTCGATAATCTGTCTATCTCCGCGAGCTCGTCTGCGGTGAACGAAATGTTTTCCGTCGCATTTATGTTGTCGAGTATCTGCGAAGGCTTTGACGCTCCGATAAGCACCGACGTTATTATACCGTCGTGAAGCAGCCACGCAAGCGCCATTTCCGCGAGCGTCTGTCCTCTGTTTTCAGCAATTTCGTTGAGCTTTCTTATATTGTCGAGCTTGCTGTCCGCGACCTGTTCCTCGGTCAGGAACCTTCCGTCCGTGCGGACACGGCTGTCTGCGGGAATACCGTTGAGATACCTGTCGGTCAGCATACCCTGTGCAAGCGGCGAGAAGCAGATGATGCCCTTGCCGAGACGGTGTGAGGTCTCTTTCAGACCGTTCTGCTCAACGGTGCGGTTGAGTATGTTGTAGCAGTTCTGATTGATGATGAATGGAGTGTGCAGTTCGTTCAGTATCTCCGTTGCTTTTTCGAGGGTCTCACCGTCGTAGTTTGAAAGTCCGACATACAGCGCCTTTCCGCTGCGGATTATCTGATCGAGTGCGCACATCGTTTCCTCAAGCGGAGTTTCGGGATCCATGCGGTGATGATAGAATATATCCACATAGTCAAGACCAAGTCTTTTCAGCGACTGGTCGAGGCTGGAGATAAGATACTTCCGGCTGCCGTGGTCGCCGTAAGGTCCCGCCCACATATAGTAACCTGCTTTTGTGGAGATCACCATTTCATCGCGGTAAGGTCTGAAATGCTCTTTCATAATCCTGCCGAAGTTTTCCTCTGCGCTGCCTGCCTTCGGACCGTAGTTGTTCGCAAGATCGAAGTGGGTTATGCCGTTGTCGAACGCCGTGAAGCACATCTGCTCCATATTTGAATATACGCCCGTATCACCGAAATTATGCCATAAGCCGAGTGACACGGCGGGCAGCATAAGACCGCTCTTACCGCAGCGGTTATACTTCATTTTTTCGTAGCGTTTGTCGTCTGCAATATACATTTGAACCTCCTGTATCATATCCTATACTGTCTTTTGACGATTAACTATAGGCAATACCGCACAAAGCAGCACCGAAGCCTTTGTACCGTATAGCCTGAAATCTTTATATTCCCTCCGGATCCTCAGAAACACCTTTCCCTGCGATTTTTTTTGCAGTCCTCAATATTCCCGCAGCGGTAACACAGCTCATTATCGCAGATGCCGTCATTCTCAAAGAACGATCTTATATTGTTTACCGTAGTCTCTGCTATATTGCTGAGAGCTTCTTCGGTCAGGAAAGCCTGATGAGATGTCACGATGACATTCGGCATTGATATGAGTCTTGCCAGAAGCTCGTCATTGAGGATATGTCCCGATCTGTCCTCGAAGAATATATCAGTCTCCTCCTCATAAACGTCAAGGCACGCCGCTCCGACCTTCCTCGCCTTGATGCCTTCGAGAAGCGCTTCCGCGTCGATCAGCGCACCTCTGGAAGTGTTGAGAATAACAACGCCCTTCTTCATCTTTGCGATAGCGTCGGCATTTATCATGTGTCTGGTTTCATTTGTGAGCGGACAGTGCAGGGAAATGATATCGCTTCTTTCCAGAAGCTCGTTCAGCGAAACATAGGCTATATCGCTGTCCTTTGCCGGGAACGCGTCGTATGCGATAACATTCATTCCGAAGCCGCGGCAGATATCAATGAATATCCTTCCGATCTTTCCCGTACCGACAATACCCACTGTTTTTCCGTGGAGATCAAAGCCTGTTAGTCCGCTCAATGAGAAGTTGAAATCCCTTGTGCGGTTGTATGCCTTGTGTATGCGGCGTATGGAAGTAAGAAGCAGAGCCGCGGTATGCTCCGCAACGGCATAGGGAGAATATGCCGGAACACGCACGGCATGGATCTTCCCGTAAGCGTATCTGAGATCGACATTGTTGTATCCCGCGCAACGCAGGGCGATCAGCTTGACGCCGTATTCATACAGCTTGTCAATTACAGCCGCATTCACGGTATCGTTTACGAAAATACATACCACATCACAGCCCTTTGCAAGATCAGCGGTATCCTCCGTCAGCTTTGTCTCAAAATATTTGAATTCAAACTCTCCCGGTATTTCATACTTCTGAAATGATGTCTTTACATAGTCTTTTGTATCAAAAAAAACTGTTTTTATCACGTTATTGACCTCCTCGGGATTTTTAATCTATTATATCAGATAATCCTTTAAATGTCAATGAAAGGTATATTATTAATTAAGGCATTGCCGTAATACCGGCAATGCCTTCAGCTTGTCAATAAACCACATTCTGTATTTATGTGGTATGAAATCTTTACCAATCCCCATTCATTTCACGCAGAGCTACCCGTTGATGTATCTCTGAAATACAGCAGTCTGTTTAGGGGGTCCAGCCCCCTTTTTCAAAGGGGGCTGGCGCTGTCCGCGCAGGACAAGTCTGTCAAAAAGTTTACTTTTTGACAGACATAAGGCATTGCCGTAATACCGGCAATGCCTTGTCTTTATGTTTCCGATACGGTCTGTATGTTGTCCGGTTCATAGAAAGAACATCCGTGGCGCCCTGCGGATTTCATTTCATACAGGGCTTCGTCGGCGTGTTTTATTGCGGTTTCAAGGTCAGCTTCGCTGCCGCCGAATGCAACTCCCACACTTATAGAAGTCTCCGGGAGTCCGTCGCCGGTATCGGCAAGTACTCTGTTGATGTGGTCTATCTTGATGTCTATCAGCTGTCTGCGCTTTTCGTCCATGTGCAGCATGAACACGACGAACTCGTCACCGCCAAGACGGCATATATAATCCTCGCGGCGGAACGTGAAACGCAGAACGTCCGCGATCTTTTTCAGCACATCGTCTCCGACAGCGTGTCCGAAGTTGTCGTTTATCTCCTTGAACTTATCCGCGTCGATCATAAGGACCGCGGTGCTGTGCAGGTCTATGCTCTCGCACAGCAGATCGAAGCCCGCACGGTTGTACAGGTCGGTGAGTTTATCGTGGGAAGCGTCATAGTTCAGATGCTCTATGCTCTGCTGGAATGCTTCATACATCTTGTTGTAGGTCTTTGCGAGATAACGGAACTCGTATGAACCGATAACCGGTATCTTGCGGTTCTCCCTTATCCTCTGCACACCCTTCAGAATCGGGTTTATACCAAGGTAGGAGGTCAGCCAGAGCATTATTATCATCACAACCGACTGCACTGTCAGAAGCAACTGTGTCACGAAAAGATTGAAATGCTGCTCCTCTTTTATACGGAGCTGAGCATTGCGGGTATCGTCTGTCAGCGTTTTGATGCAGTTATCCATACCGCCGCGTATCGCCATTTTCTGCTCATAATAGGCGCTGTCATGCACCATTTTCTGTGCGTAATGTATCTTCTCTTCCTTTGTCATCGCATCGCACTCCGCGGGAAGTACGGCATTGTTGACTTCGGCATAGTCTGTTACATAACCGCTGGCATCGCATATCAGCTTCATAGCGCGCATCTCGGTCTCCATCAGCTTTACCGAGCTGTCGAGAGCAGAACTGAGCTGCTCATACGCCGCCCTGTCCGGTGCCGACACGGACATCTTCTCAACGGCGGTCTCTCTGCGGCGGGCATTGTATGCCTCGTCGAAATACGCTGCCATATCAGACTGTTCCTGAGTGACCGTAAAACGCTGCACACGGTCCGTAAGCAGATCGGAAGCGTCCATCAGGCTCTCCGCACATTCCTGCAGTTCTATATAGCTGTCCGTCGAGGCTGTGATCTCGGAGTACAGCGAAGCCGACTGGAATGTGAAGAACAGCAGAATACACATTATCACAATCGTTAAAAGTATCATCACGAGGTGTGCTTTTTTCAGCGACACGCCCTCGGATTTTACTCTCTTAATCGGGTTCATCTTTGTTTCTCCCTATTATATATCATCCGCACCTGTGTGATCCTTTATT
>CACZGM010000123.1 GCA_902780695.1 uncultured Ruminococcus sp.
AAATCCGCAATGCGGACTTCGGAAAGCCTTAAAAATACACTTTCAGCGTATTTTCAAGGCGGACACATTTCTTGATGTCAAGCTCATTCCGACCTGCGGTCGGACAAAAGTGCAAGAAAAATTTGATTATTTTAGGATTTTCCTTGCACTTTTGCAACCGCGAACAGGCTGCGCTATGAAGCCTGTTCGCGGTTGATGAGCAGACATTAATTAAGAATTAAGAATGGCAGCGTCCGCTTCGTCACGCTTCAGACGTGTCACTGCAAGGCGGCATAACGATTCTTAATTCTTAATTCTTAATTAAATAATAACATTTGGAGTCTTGTTATGAAAGTATTGCTCTACTCGGAAGGACTTAATCTGATAAAAATATCCGGCCTCGGGCGTGCGATCATGCACCAGCAGAGGGCGCTCAGAAGTGTCGGGATACCGTTCACGACAAACCCGAAAGACAAGGACTGGGATATCGTACATATAAATACGCTCGGCATGAAGTCAAAACGGCTTGCGAAAAAGGCTCATAAAATGGGCAAAAAGGTAGTGTACCATGCACATTCCACCGAGGAGGATTTCCGCGACTCGTTTTTTTTCGCGAACGCGTTCTCGAAGCTGTTCAAGAAGTGGATAATCTCGTGCTACAACACCGGTGATGTTATCGTAACGCCTACCGAATATTCAAAGCGTCTGCTCACAGGCTACGGCATAACAAAGCCGATTTACGCGGTATCAAACGGTATCGACCTCTCGTTCTACGAACCGAAGGAAACCGACAGAGCCGAGTTCCGGCAGAAATTCGGTCTGAAAGATGATGACAAAGTAGTTATTGCGGTGGGTCTTTACTTCCAGCGCAAGGGCATACTTTCGTTTGTGGAGCTTGCAAAGCGTATGCCGGACTACAAGTTCATCTGGTTCGGCAAGACTCCGATGATCTCGATACCGCACAAGATACGCAAAGCGGTGCGCACAAAGCTGCCGAACCTTACATTTGCAGGTTATGTACAGCCCGACGAGCTGAAAAAGGCGTATGTCGGCTGTGACGTTTATATATTTCCGACCTATGAGGAAACGGAAGGCATCGTTCTTCTTGAAGCCCTTGCCGCACGCGCAAACGTGATAATCCGTGATATCCCTGTATTCGACTGGCTCAGAAAAGACGTGGACTGCTACAAGTCTTTTGACACCAGTGCGTTTGAGACAGACATCATGGATATCGTCGAGGGCAGGCGTCCTTCCCTGCGCGACGCGGGTCACAAGGCAGTCGAGGACAAGAGCATCGACAAGGTAGGAGAACGGCTTAAAGAAGTTTATGAGTCTGCAATGAAAATCTGAATCAAAGCAATAAAAAACCCCGCATAAAATGCGGGGTTAGCAGAATACCGGTCATTGCAGCTTCTTCAGCTGTACTTCGCTGCTCTTGATAAGGCTCAGCAATGCGGGAGACTGTTTCGGGTATTCCTTCTCGATAAGTACGGTCGATATCTCGGTGCTTACATTGTCCATATTCTTTGTCACGGTCGCTATCTCCGCTTCCGCAAGATGTATGCCTGCATCGGCTGTGTGGCACGAACGCTCGTCCGGTATCTCGAACATATTCTGCGTATTGGACTTATTCGCGCGGAAAATAAGTCTGAACACCTTATACACCGTTAAATTAAGCATATTCGTAACAGCCGAATTCAGGCCGGCATTGCCTATCTTCCCGAGAATATCATAGATGATATCAATGCTGTTCATCAGCAGCTTCTTCGCCATTGTGACGGAGATGTTGTCACCGGCTTTTGCCCTGCTGTGAAGCTCGGTATCGGGAATATCATTCTCGGTGATGATGCTTCCGGAGCTTACCGCGGAACGCCCGAGAAGATAGTCTGTCGAAACATTATAATAATCGGCAACACGTACAAGAAAATCAAGTCCGGGTTCGCGCTTTCCTTTTTCATAGTGGGAAAGAAGCGCCTGTGCAACGCCGAGATCGGCAGCAGCAGCTTTCTGACTTAAATGACGTTCTTTGCGCAGAAGCGACAATATTCTTGGAAAATCAGTATTCATAAAAACCAAACCTTTCGGGACATAAAATTGCATACACTATTACATAAATTATATAACAAATTATCCAAAATGTAAAGTGGCATTTTTTACGAAAATAATATACGCAAAGTCGTATTTAATATGATTTTATACATGTTTTATATTCTAAACAAAAAGCGGATCTGCACTACTGAAATAAACCGTTTTTCGTTCCTCAACGCATGATCCGGGCTGTGCCTTCGACGTATATCCCAATATTGTATATTCAGACTGTCAAATAATTTGCAAAGGATAAATGCTATGAAAAACTACACACTTTATCTTATCCGCCACGGCATCACTCAGGGAAACCTTGAAGGCAGATATATAGGTCTCACCGATCTGCCGCTGTGCGACGAGGGCTACTGCGCGATAACAAGATACGCGCACGACAGGCTCTACCCCGATGTTCAGAAAGTATATTCAAGTCCGCTGAAACGCTGTCTTGAAACCGCGGATATCATCTACCCCGACCGATATGTAAAGCAGATCGACAATATTGCAGAGTGCGATTTCGGCGAATTTGAGGGCAAAACACAGAGCGAGCTTGAAGATCTGCCGGAGTACACGGAATGGCTCAAGGGCGGATTCGACGCGAAGGCTCCCGGCGGCGAGACAATGGAGGAATTCACTCTGCGCTGTCTTGACGGACTGGAAGAAATATTCAAGGATATGATGCACGATCAGATCACAAAAGCCGCTGTCATAACCCACGGCGGCGTGATAATGAATCTGTGTGCCGGGTACGGTCTGCCGAAAGCACGTCCTGCCGATTTCGTCATCGGACAGGGCGAGGGTATAGCGATAGCGCTTTCCACTTTCCTGTGGCAGAAGGGACCTGTATTTGAAATACTCGGGAGGTTGTTCTGATGACGGATTTTGAAATGAGATGCAGTGAAAAGAGTGTGCGCGAATATGTACGCATACTGATGTTCGGCGGAACGCTCGGGCAGGCATTGCCGATGATCCTGCTTACCGCGCTGCTTACTGCGATGCCGGTACTCGGTATCATAGGATATGTTATGACGCAGTCCACTGCAATGCTGATACTCACCGGCTGCTCGCTGCTTTTTGATATTGCAGCCATTATCGTCGTTTCGATCATAATGAAAAAATGCTCCGCAAAACTGCATGAGGCTTACGCTTCACAGTCCGGGCTCGTATGCGCGGTCGCGGAGAGCGGAATAACCGTGGTGCATGACAATCACCCAACGAGCGTCATAAGCTGGGACAGCGTGGAGGAGATCAATGCCGTCAAAACCGCGTATTTCCTCAAAACAAAGGACAATGTTCTGCTGATACTTGAAAAGGACGCGGTGCTGTCCGGCGATGTCCGTGAAACGGAAGAAATAATTGAGGGAAAGATCGGTGCAAAGAAATGAACGCGCCGAATATAAACTTTCAGAAGATGCTCGACGAACGGATAGCGGAGATAACCGCTTCCGGCAGGACTCCTACCCTTCTGCTCCACTGCTGCTGCGCCCCGTGCAGCAGTTATGTGCTTGAATATCTTACGGAGCATTTTCTGATCACAGCGCACTTCTACAATCCGAATATATCCGAAAAAGCCGAGTATGACAAGCGCGCCTCCGAGCTGCGCCGGCTTATCTCCGAACAGCCGCACAGATACCCGGTATCATTCACAGAAGGCAGTTACGAACCGGAACGTTTCTTTGAAATGGCGAAGGGGCTCGAAGATGTACCGGAGGGCGGCGAGCGCTGTTTCGGTTGCTATCGCCTGCGGCTGTCGGAAGCGGCAGATGCTGCAAAGAACGGCGGCTTCGACTATTTCACCACTACCCTGTCAATAAGCCCGCTGAAAAACGCGCGGAAGCTTAACGAGATAGGTGCGGAAGAATCGGAGCGTGTCGGTGTGCCGTATCTTTTCTCGGATTTCAAGAAAAAAGAAGGTTATAAGCGTTCTATCGTACTTTCGCAGCAGTATTCACTGTACAGGCAGAATTACTGCGGCTGCGTGTTTTCCCGGAACCGGGGCTGATAAGTCTCGCGGCACAATGCAGTAATATGCTTCCCGAATTACAGTAATGGATTATTCAATATCAGATAGAAAGACCGCTGATCGATGAAATGATCGGCGGTCTTTGTGCTGATATTATTTTTATCAATGATAACGGTCAGAACGCAGTGAGCTCCCACTTCTGCGGTGCTGCTGTCTCGTTGAGCTTCAGGAATGAATTGTTTTCGGGTATGAATTTCAGATACTCGGTTTTCACTTTCGAGCCGTACCACGAATCATTGCGCAGTATGCCGTCCTCGCAGAGATAGGTGTAATATCCGTCTCCGGAGTGTATGATCCTGAAAGAACCTTTGTCTTTATGCCAGATATAAACGTCAATGAATTTGGTTTCGGGGGCATCGTCCATAATGCCTATGAGCAATTCGAATGTCCCGTCACCGTCCAGATCATTCAGAAGATAACCGAACTTTTCATCGTCCTCTTTCATCTCGTCACTGACAAACAGATTTACCCTTTCGTTTTTCCAGTCGCTTTCAAATCCGCTCTCATAGTATTCCACAGTATCTGCATACCATTCTGAAGGGACCTTCCGCTCAAAAAGACTGCAGCCCGTGAGCAGAAGTGCCGCTGACGCAAAAGCAGCGATTATACCGATATATTTCTTCATTATTTATTCTCCGTTTCCTTACGAATTTGTCCTGAACCGGGACACCTGTTCTTTCAGCAGACGTGACTGGTCGGAAAGCTCTGCGCTCGAAGAAGCCGTATCCTCGGCGGTATCCGAGTTCGTGCGTATTACTTCCGATATCTGCCCGATTCCCGAATTTATCTGCTTTATCGACTCATTCTGCTCTCGGCTCGCTTCCGCGATCTCCACGATAAGACCGGACGTTCGCTCGGTCATATCACGAACCTCACGCATCGACACAGCAGTCCTGTCCGCTACGGCAGAGCCTTTTTCAACAGCGCTTATAGCTGCGGAAATAAGCTTGGACGTGCTCTTTGCCGCTTCCGCGGACTTCGCCGCAAGATTACGCACCTCGTCGGCAACGACAGCAAATCCCTTTCCGGCATCGCCGGCTCTCGCGGCTTCCACTGCCGCATTCAGCGCAAGTATGTTCGTGCGGAAAGCGATGTCTTCTATAACCTTGATTATCTTCTCTATTTCTTTTGAGGTCACGCTTATCTCGTTCATGGCTTCGACCATGTTGACGATCTCCGCGTCCTGCTCATTCACTTTATCACGGGTACGGCGGGATAACTCTCCCGCTGCTGCTGCATTTTCTGCGGCAGCAGAAATGCGTGACGACACCTCCGCTATGCTGCCGGATATCTCCTTTATCGCGGCAGACTGGCGCGAAGCACCCTCGGCAAGTGTGCGCGAACCCTCACCCTCGGCAAGTGTGCGCGAACCCTCTGCCATTCGTCCGGAACGGTTCATTACCTCCTCGGACGATGTGTTCATATTTTCAAGAGCCGCACCGAGGTCGTCCTCTATCTTCATCATACTGTTCTTTATCCTGCCGAAGTCTCCGGGGTAAGAAGTGCCGGGCTGTCCGGTGAAATCGCCCTCCGCCATGCGGTCAAGCAGAGACGAGATATCCTCGATGCACTTGCTGACGTCCTTTTTCGCGTAACGCAGTTTCCGCGCGAACATTCCCACCAGCTGGGTAAAGCTTACGCTCATCGAAGGCAAGAACCGCCAAGTCCGTCACATGACTGCAGCCGTAGGCTTCCCCACGCTCCGCCTTGTCCGCGTGCAAATCGGAAACATTCCGCTTGGCAAATTAAAGCCCGGCGAATGGCGCATTGTCACAGACAAAGTTATTTAAACATCCGATTATTCGCCTTTGATAAATTGACAATGGAAGATTTCTAAAAGCCAATATTTATCCCCCTTCAAAGAGATATTTTCTTAATAGAAATCACCAAAGGGGGATATTTGGATGAATACCAACACATCATTCAAGGTTGTAGCCTTGTTAGCGGCTACAGCCGTAGTTTCTAATGCTAACGAAGGCCCATGCGACATTTACGCAAAGGCAAAAACACCATGCGTTGCCGCCCACAGCTTGACACGCGCGCTCTACTCCAGCTACAGCGGGAACCTCTACCAAGTCCGCAGAGCCGATGGACAAACCAAGGACATTCCAGTCGAAGAGCCGGGAGGCTTTGTCAAATCCTCCGTGCAAGACGACTTTTGTGCAGGCTCCAAATGCACAATTTCAATCATTTACGATCAGAGCAGCTACAAGAACGATTTGAAGAAATCGCCGCCAGTCTATTGGCTAAAAGAAGGCGCCAAGGAAGCAGACGCCAATAGGGCCCCGATTTACAT
>CACZGM010000124.1:0-5346 GCA_902780695.1 uncultured Ruminococcus sp.
GCGCCGCTCCGAAATGCGTAGCTACACTCTTCTATGGAAAAGTGCAGCTCCTCGGTTAGCTATTCTCTGCTATTTCTGCATGGAGTCTTTGCCAACCCCCATTCATTTCTTGCAGAGCGACCCACTGATGCATCTCTGAAATACTGCATTTATTTAGGGGGTCAAGACCCCTTTTTTAAAGGGGGATTGCGGGGGGTTGGGGGGCAGAGCCCCTTCTCTGAAATCTCTTAAAAGTCTCTCGTTGAACGCGTCCTTGGATCCAAGGTGAAACCTTGGCCTGGTCTGGCGCGGCGCGGCCAGCGGGGATTGGGGCAGAGCCCCATCAGCCGAAGGCAACAGGTATAGCAGAGACTTACGTTCAGCATCTCTTATTTTTTCTTCTTCTTTTTCTTCTTCGCACCTGCGGGAGCGGACGAGACAACGGCTGCGCCGCCGTCAACGGTCTCTACGACTTCGGCACCGGCGGTGATAGCCTCACTCTGAGATACGGTAACGCGCTTGTCGTAGCAGCTGAAAATCCTGTCGATATCTGCTTTCTTCATCTTCGGTGTGATAAGGCTTACAACCGGGACGATGATAAGAGAGCATACCATTGTGAACGCGCCGAGGTTTACAGGCGACGCGATCGTGAAGCCGAGGAACGTGCCGGAGAGCATCTTCATCGAACCGAGGATAAGGTGCAGGACAGTTACGCCGATACCGAACACGAAGCTCACCCAAACGCTCGCCTTTGTGGTCTTTTTCCAGAGCAGACCGTAGAGGAACGGCGCGAGGAATGCACCGGCGAGAGCGCCCCACGAATATCCCATAAGGTCGGAGATGAGCGCGTTCTTGTTGAGGGCGATGATGACGGATATCACAAGGAACACGGCGATGAACGCACGCAGTACGATAAGCTGTTTCTTTTCATCGAGCTTCCCTTTCATCATCGGCTTGATGAGGTCGAGAGTTATCGACGAGCTCGATGTGAGAACGAGAGAAGAAAGCGTGGACATTGAAGCCGAAAGAACGAGCACGACAACTATACCGATAAGCAGGTCGGGCAGGGTCTTGAGCATTTCGGGAATGATACCGTCAAATCCGCCGACAGGAGCGCCGTTTTCATCGGCAGCAACAAATATGCGTCCGAAGCCGCCGAGGAAGTAGCAGCCGCCCGCTATAACGAGCGCGAACACTGTCGAAACGACTGTTCCAGACTTTATGGAACGCTCGTCCTTTATCGTGTAGAACTTGGTGACCATCTGCGGAAGTCCCCATGTACCGAGCGATGTAAGTATCACAACGCCGAGCAGGTTTATCGGGTCGGGGCCGAAGAAGCTCGCGAAAGCTCCCTGCGAATCCGCGAGAGGACCCGCGCCGCCCGTCTGCATGGACATCTGCTTTATAGCCTCATAGAAGCCGCCCTTGCTGCCGAGCGTTGCGACAACTACCGCGGCAATGCCGACAAGCATTATCAGACCCTGCACAAAGTCGTTGTAAGCGGTCGCCTTGTATCCGCCGAGGATAACATAGACCGCGGTAACTACCGCCATTGCGATAATGCATACCGAGTAGTCTATATGGAATACCATTTCAAACAGTCTCGAAAGTCCGTTGTAAACGGAAGCGGTATAGGGTATGAGGAAGATGAAAACGATGATAGCGGCGACTATCTTGAGCGTCTTGCTGAGATAGCGCTTCTCGAAAAACTCCGGCATTGTCGCACTTTCGAGGTGCTTTGACATAACGCGTGTGCGTCTGCCCATTATCGCCCATGCCATGAGCGAGCCGATAAGGCAGTTGCCTATACCTACCCATGTGGACGAAATGCCGAAATTCCAGCCGAATTTTCCCGCGTAGCCGACGAAGATGACCGCGGAGAAGTAGCTTGTTCCGTACGCGAAAGCCGTTATCCACGGACCTACGGAGCGTCCGCCGAGAACGTACTCGTTAACGGTATTTGCTTTTCTGTTGCAGTAGATACCTATGCCTACCGCCACGGCGATATACAGCACAAGTATGGTGATAATAAGGGGCATGATGTATTCTCCTTTAAAGTTGCGCCGCTTTTTTGTAGCGTCGCATTTTTGCGCTAAAGTACATTATACCTTTTTTTACTGCGTTTGTCAAGAGCAAAAAACTGCAACTCTCACATTTTACCGTCCATAAAACCGTTGAACCACGCACGCTCCCCTAACGGCATCTTCCGCGGCGGATCTCCGTCCTCATCCGCGGGTATTCCGACGGGAAGAAAGCAGACAAGCTCATACTCCTCCGGGACATTCAGTATCTCCGCTATCCTGTCGCATATCCTATCATCGTCGGTGATATGCCCCTCGAACCAGCAGCTCCGGTAACCGAGCGCGGTCACCGCAAGCAGCATATTCATTATCGCCGCGGAATAGTCCTGCACGGCGAAGCACTTGTCCCTGTACGCGTTTATGCGCTGCGAAAGAACGCATATCGCCGCCGGAGCCGTCTCCGCAACAGGCGGGTCTATCACTCCGAGCAGTTTCTTCATCGTTTCCGTATCATCTACCGCGATAAGGCGCACCGTCTGCTTATTGCAGCCCGACGGCGCCCCAAGCCCCGCACGCATTATCTTTTCGAGATCGCCGCGCGGCACCGGCACGGGTCTGTATTTCCCGCGATAACTGCGGCGCTTTTCGATAGCCTCAAATACGTCCATTTATCTGTCCTCCGATTATTTATACCGATTATTTTTCAAACGATTGAAAACGTATTATTCCGAGTTTTTTCCGGGGGCTTTCCGGTCGCCCCCGAACCCCTTCGGCACTGCGTCTGTAATACCAATATTTTGGAGTTTTTTCCGGGGGCTTTCCGGTCGCCCCCGAACCCCTTCGGCACTGCGTCTGTAATACAAACTGAATTGATAATCATTTCATCAGTTCTTCTATCCGCTCTCTTGACGCAAGACCGTCCGAGAACGCTGTCGCTCCGCCCGCAGCGGTGCCGAGCTTCAGCGCGTATCCGTAATCCCCGCTCTTGCAGCCGGCTAAAAAGCCCGCTACCATTGAATCCCCAGCGCCGACGGAATTGCGCACGGTACCGCGGTGTGCGGGTGCTTTGCGGACAGTGCCGTATTCGTCAACGAGCAGTGCGCCGTCGCCGGCCATTGACACAAGCACGTTCACGGCTCCCGCTTCTTTCAGCTTTTTTGCGTACCGCCCGATATCGTCCGTTCCGTTTATTGCGGTCCCGAACATCTCCGCAAGCTCGTCGGTGTTCGGCTTTATCAGAAACGGCTTATATTTCAGCACGTTGAGCAGCAGCTTTCCGGACGCGTCAACGACTGCCCTTATGCCCTTTCCGTCAAGTCTGCGCAGGATACGCTCATAGATATCGGCGGGCAGACATTTCGGGACACTTCCCGCAAGCACGAGGGTATCTCCCTCATTCAGCCCGTCGAGCTTACCGAACAGCTTATCGAGAGAAGCGCCGTCAATATCGGGTCCCTGTCCGTTCAGATCGGTCTCGTCCTGCGCCTTTATCTTTACGTTTATGCGTGAGAACCCGTCCGCGAGCCGTATGAAATCGCAGTCTATACCCATACCGCGGAGACCCTGCTCTATTGCCGCGCCGGTAAATCCCGCGGTGAAGCCGAGAGCCCTTGACTTTATGCCAAGCTCGTTCAGCACGACGGACACGTTTATTCCCTTTCCGCCGAAGTATATTTCCTCGCGCTCCGAACGTACTACCGCCCCGGTGCGCATTTCCGCGGTATGCATAACGTAGTCTATCGCGGGATTGAATGTTACCGTATAAATCAGAATTATCACCCCCGTAGTCAATTCACAATGCACAATTTATGTGTGCGCTTCGCGCACGATATTTGAATCGTGACGAGATTTGATATTATTTTTTCATGCCGGCACAATTCATCAACAGGATAATATTACTGTCTAATTTTGTCACAATTCAGATATGTCGCCGCAGGCGACACAACAATTGTGAATTGTGCATTTTGCATTGTGAATTATCAAAAAAGCCCCGCCGAGCGGAGCTTTTCTGCGTTATGTTATTTTAACGATAACTTACTTTTTCTTTCTGGAGATCATGAATGCGCCTGCCGCTACAGCTGCGATACCTGCAACAACAGCAACGTCCTCGATACCTGTGTTCGGGGAGCCCTTTGTGGAATCTGTAGCTGCTGCTACATCACCTGCTGCGGGAGCGGGAGCTGCTTCTTCTGCTGCGGGAGCTGCTTCCTCTGCGGGAGCTGCCTCTTCAGCTGCGGGAGCTGCTTCTTCCTCTGCGGGAGCCGCTGTCTCCTCAACGGGAGCTGCTGCGTCTTCAGCTGCACCTGCTGTGCCGGAAACTGTGAATGTAACTTCCATTGTGCTCCACTCGCCCACTGCCTTGTCCATAGCTGTAGGTGTAGCGTCTGCTGCAAGACCGTCAACTGTTCTTGCGTCATCGGGAATTGTGCTTACCCACTCGTTGTAGAGGTTTACTCTTGTTGTGATCTTTTCGTCGGAAGATGTGTAAGGAGTACCGTTGAGGGTAACTTCCTTGCCGTCGAACTTAACGCTGTCGATCGTGATAACCATTCCGGGGAAGAGGTTCTCGCCGTCAACTACCTGTACAGCCGCAAAAGCGATATCTGTTGCGCCGGGTTCTGTAACATCGTCGCCTGTCTCTTCATCGGTGTATGTTGTGTATGCTTCAACGGAAACTGTGTACTGACCGTCACCTGTGATGAGAGCGGTTGTTTCCTTTGTAGCGTACTCGTTGCCGTCTAACCAGTACTGGCAAGTCCAGCTGCCGTCGGAGAATGCGATACCGGCGGTACCGGGTGTACCTGTTGCGTCTGCTGCGTAAGATGCTACTGCGAGAGCGGAGAAAGCAACTGCGCAAGCTGCTGCTCCTGCCATTAATTTTCTGAGTTTCATATTGGTTTCCTCCATTGAATTCTTTGCCGTGTAATCGTTACAACGGCAGATTTACACATTAATTATACAACTTTGTATATAATAAAACAATCCGCAATTTACACAAAAATAAATTGCGGATTTGTTTCATTTGTTCAATTTGTCACAACTCAGTTACCGAAAGAACTTACTTTCTCTTTCTTGTAAGAGCGATGCCTGCGCCTGCTGCTACTGCAAGACCTGCAACAACTGCTACGTCAGCGATACCTGTCTCAGGAGAGCCCTTTGTGGAATCTGTAGCTGCTGCAACATCGCCTGCTGCGGGAGCTGCTTCAGCTGCGGGAGCTGCTGTTTCTTCTGCGGGAGCTGCTTCTTCAGCTGCTGCGCCGCCGAGACCTGTTACTGTGAACTCGATAGCGAGGGACTTGGTCGGGAATGCTCCGCCGTATCCGCCGATGTCAGCGTTCCAGATGTT
>CACZGM010000124.1:5352-11243 GCA_902780695.1 uncultured Ruminococcus sp.
TTGTCGTATTCCTTTGCAACAGTGCCGTCAACGATAACCTTAGCGTTTGTGCAGGTAACTGTACCGTCGTTCGGGATATCTGTGGAAACGAAGATAAGGTTGAAGTCGTTGGAACCGTCAGCTGCCCAGTCGAGGTCTTCTGCCTTAACTGTGTATGTGCCGTCAGCGTCGATAGTTACGTCTGTGTAAGTAGCGGGGAGAACGTAACCTGCGATATCGTAATCGAACTCGTCCTCATACTGGGGGAAGTAAGTCTCATCGTTGTTGCCCCATACGATGAACTTGTCGAAATACTTGGTTGCCTTACCGTAGTTAGCTTCTGTCCAGTCGTTTCTGAAGCTGTAGGGAGTTGTCTGGAAACCGATGTAAGCGTTGTAAGCGCCTGCGGAAACTGCGAGTGCAGCTGCCGATACTACTGCTGCCGAAACTACGGCAGCGATTCTGCTCTTCTTCATAATTTAAGTCCTCCAAATTGTTTTAAAGCTTCGACAGGCATAGTACGCCCGTCTGTCAACGTTTCCATTATATCACACTATTTTTTAAATTTCAATAGGTTTTTATAAATTTTTTTAATTTCTTTATCTTATTTTTTTAAGTACCTGCAGAAAATCTCCGATCATCCACTGTCCTCCGCTCATTTCTCCGTTAATTTTCGGAAACGGAAATATGCGTATTCTTATCCTCGTAGCCCTCAACGGCGAGCTTCCAGACGGTATTTCCCGCTTCGTCCTCTGACTGCTTCTCAAAGCCGAACCTGCCGTACAGCTCCTTTACCATGGAGTTCTTCGCTGTGGGATAGTAGTAGCCGTATATGGAAGTCAGTCCCTTTTCCGCGGCTTTCTTCACGAGCGCGTCGAGCATTGCAAGCTCCATATCTCGCTTGAGCACGCGGCAGCTCATGAGCCAGAGGTCTATATGCAGCTCGCTGTCCTTTATCTTTCCGATGACCACGGAAACTATGCCGTTGTCACCGAACCTGTCGGCAAGTCTGCCGTACAGGGTTATGCAGGACGGGTCATGGCTCATGTTCGCGATATCGCCCTCGGTGTAGCGTCTGGTGGTGAGGTTGAACTGGTTGCTCTTATTTGTGAGCTGTGCTATCCGCGCGATATACATAGGTTCAAAGGAGCGGATGACCGCTTTCATCTCAAGCCTGTCAAGGTACTCGCCGTAATCCGCGGCGGCTGTGCGTATCTCGGCTCTCTGCGCTTCTACCTTGTACATCTCGCTGCGGTGCATATCCTCATCGGAGAGTGAAGTCACCTCAAAATATCTGTTGCGGTCGAGCACGCGGATATAGTTCTCCGCGCCGTCCATTTCGGGAACACCTATGCCCGGTATGCGGTCACGGACTATCTGTCTTTCCGCGGGATTGTCGTCCGCGAATACGAAGCTGTCCGCGGTGAGATTGAGAGCGTCTGCGGTGCGGAGGATATTCTCGTCCTTGTTGTCCCAGTTCGCCTTTATCATCACGAAATCGTCGGTGGTGAGGGTGCTGTCGGGGTGGTTGAGCCCCGCGTAGGCGTTCTCCTCGTCGTTCTTCGAGCAGACGGTAAGCAGCACGCCGATATCCTTGTGCATCTTCACATACTCCTGGAACTCGGAATACACCTGTCCGCTCGGGAGATCCTTGCCTATCTTTATGCCCTCGGGTCCGTCGTCGCCCACGACACCGCCCCAGAGGGTATTGTCGAGGTCGAGCGCAAGGACTTTCTTGTTTTTTCCGAAGAGCGCCTTTATTATTGCGGCGATATTTGCCGCGATATACGGCACAGCGTCCATTGGGAAAGCGTACTTGTACATATGCCACTGTGTGCCGTCGTGCCAGCGGTCGAGACCGTAGCAGGACGAAACGTAGTTTATATCGCTGATGTAGAATCCCTTGTGCTTCTCCGCGTAATCCGCAAAGCGCAGGTTCAGCTCATTCACGAATCTCACGCGTCCGCGCACGTCGGAGCAGTCGCTGTTGCCGAGCAGTCTGAACGGCGGGAGCTCGAAATTGTTCTGTATCACCTGACAGCCGAACTTGTCCTTCAGGCTCTCCCACATCTCGCGGAACTGCTCATAGACCGCGTCGAGCTTCTTCTGCGCGTCGCCGTTGTTTTTGTCGTTTACGTCCGGGAACATCTCTATATTGCGGTATGTTGTATGGATATATATGATATCCGGCTTGAACTGTGTAAGCTCCTCGGGCGGGAACATCGCGTCATTGCGGTACTGTCCGTATTCGCTCGTCCAGAACTCCGGCTCAAAGCCGTAGTTGAGCAGGAAAAGCTCCAGCACGTCCCGCACCGCGTCCACGGTGGAACCGCCGAGTATTGCGATGCGCTTCTTTATGCGGCTCGTGCCGTCTTCGAGAAGCTCACGCTTCAGGCGCTTCTGCTTTCTCATTATCTCCGCCGTATCGAAAGGGTATTCAAATATTCTGTCCATAATACGCCTCCTAAGAATTGACAATTGATAATTTACAATTGACAATTGCAAACTATAACAAATTACTTGTTCAGCAGTAAATTCAGGTACTTTCCTCCGTTTCCCGCGGCTATCATGACGCAGTCCGCAAACAGCAGGTCGGTCGTGCCGACGTCCTTGCAGAACTGCACGCCGTTGAGGTCGAAATACCGCATATCGCAGATGTAGATGTCCTCAAAGCCCGATGTGAGGAACGGTATCAGCGCGTTCCCGTAGCTCTGCTTGAACACCGTGAGCGTCCTGCCGTTCTTCACGTCCGTCTTAATGTGCGTGATGCGGTCGTCCGAGCCGATGAACGAGCAGTAGAAAGCGGAAGCGTTGCGGGTGACGAAAAGGTCGCCCTCGTATGCTCCGCGGAACGATGTGTTGTAGTAGGTCGTGCTTATGCTGTCGGCGTTCGGGGAGAGATACATGGTGAACGTCTCCGCGTCGTTGTAGAGATGCACGTCCTTCGAGTAGGTGTACATCGAGCCGACATACCCGCTTCTTGAAACGGGAGTGTACTTTTCAAGCGGGGGGAATTCCACACCCGCGGCTTCCGCGAACTTCTCCGCGGCATAGTACGCGCCCAGCGGTGTCCAGTGGTGGTCGGTGCGGGAGTAGATATATTCGTCCGTGTGCGCCGCAAGCGCCGAGTACGCGTCTATGTCCTTAACGCCGGACAGACCTTCCCTTATATGCTGTACTTTGTTGTACTGGCTCGCGGTAAAACCGCTGTTCCAGAAGCTCTGCGGAGTGTAGAACTCGCTCGGTATCGGCACAGCCATGCTGTACACGTTCACACCGGGCAGCTTCTTCGCGAAGGTGTTGACCGCGTCCGTCCACTTGTCGCAGAGGCCGTATGTGCCGAAGCAGCCCATAAGTCCGCGGTAATGCCCGTCCTGGTATGAAACGAGGATATTGTTCTGCCCAATGACATTGTACGATTTCCCGCCGGCAGCGTCGGCCGCCGTCTGCACCGGGAATGTCGTCTCCGCTGCCGCAGCCGCAGTTGTCGCGGCTGCCGTCGTTTCGGGCGCAGCCGTTGTTGTCGTGGTCTCGGGCGCAGCCGTGGTCGTCGTGGTTTCCGGCGGTGCGGAGGTGTCCTCAACAGCTATCACCGTCTCCGGGTCGGGCTCGGTCGTCTGCTTCGGGAACGTCGTTTCCTTTGCGGATTTCCGAGTCTTTGCGGTGCGCGGAGCCTCGGTTTCCTCCGGACCCGTGGTCGTAAAGCCGTCACCGTCCGGATCCGCGATTATATCCACCCAGTCCCCGTCATCGCGGGAAGCCGTAGTTTCCTGCGGCTCCGTTTCCTGCGGCTCCGTTCCGGAGGAAGGCAGCTCAACGGAGTACGCCTCAACAGTCGGGCGGCTTATGTCGCTGCACGATGCAGTCATCAGTATCATTGCCGCAAGAGCGGCGGCGTTCAGTCTTTTCATCTTACCCATATCAGCCGGCGGTCTCCGTTATCGGCACGGACGGATTCGAGAGTACAGCGTCCAGCCCGTTTGCGTTTGTTCCCACCGCCGAGAAAGTACACATCGTGAACAGTACGTCGGTGGCGCCGGTGAATTTTATGAAATCTATCGCGTTCAGGTCGAAATAGCGCATATCGCAGACGTATATCTCGTCAAAGGAGCCGAAATAGAACGGTATCTCGGCGTTGCCGTAGCTGTCCTTGAACACGACGAGCTTTCTGCCCGTTCCCGCGTCCGTTGAGATGCGCACTATCTTCTTGTCTCCGCCCATGAATGTGGAATACATACTCGATGTGGGCATCGACACAAAGAACGGCAGGCTGTAATCAAACTTATAAGCCGTGTCGTAGTAGTAGGTCGTGTAGCTGTTGGACGGCTTGTAGTACGTGAATACTTCGGGGTCGCCGCCGAGGTTCGCGCTCTTGGTGAAGCTCCACATCGTTCCCATGTAGCCGTCAACGCTTACCTTCTCCATTGTGGAGATATCCGCGAAAGGCACGCCCGCCGTCTCCGCGAAGCACTTCGCCGCGTAGTACGCGCCGAGAGGCTGCCAGTGGTGATCGGTGCGCAGGTAGATATCCTCGGAAGCGTGCGCCGCGAGAGCGTCTATCGCCGGTACCGGTATGACTCCGTCCAGCTTCTCGTTTATGCTGTCAATGCTCTTGCGGTGACTTGCGTTGTAGGTGCTGTAAATGTCCGGCAGATAGTATTCGCCGGAAGTCGGCACTACCATATTATAGATGTTCACGTCGTCACCGAGAGCCTTCTTGAAGCGGTTCAGAGCGTCCGCGTACTTGGTACCCGCGCCGCCGCCGAACAGGGAGATTCCCCACCAGTGACCGTCCTCCAGCTTGGTAACGACCTGTCCGTTCGTGATAACGCCCTCGGCTATCTCGTTCGGGTGCTGCACCGAAACGGTCGTCGCCGCCGTCGTAACGGGAGCCGTCGTTTCAACGGGAGCTTCCGTCTGTGCGGGAGCATCGGTCTCCGCAGTATCGGGTTCCTCGGTAACAGCCGCGCTCATTTCGGGCAGGGCTGTTTCCACGGGCGGTTCGGTCTCCGCGGTCACAGGCTCTTCCTCGGGTTCCTCGGTCACGGCGACCATAGGACCTATGACCTCGGCGTTGTTGTAGCTGATACCGTACAGCTTGCGCATCTGCACGGCAGCTTTCTTTATTTCTTCTCTGAAAGGAACGTTATCGTTGAAGAACTCGGTTATGCCGTTCGTATATTGTCCCTTTGTGAGCATCTCCGCCGAGAACTGCGGGAATTCCGCGAGCATACGCTGCTCGGACTCGGAAATGCCGGAGCGGGGCAGGAAGATGAACGCGGCAGCCAGACTTCCGAACAGCACCGCGGTGTAAACGATGTTCGCAATGCTGAGCATCGGCTTTAACGGAGCGGGTTCGCCGTCCTTGCCTTTTTTGGACTTCTTCGCTGTTTTTTCGGGCTTTGCGGCTTTCTTTGCGGCGGATCCCGCGGGCTTGTCCGCGGAATCCTGCTGTGCAAGACCCACGGGGCCGTGCTTTGCCCTGTCCGCTTTGACCGCCCGGACAGCCGCCGCTATCTCCGCTCTCATCTCGTCGCTCTCATCGCCGGCGAGGTCGATATTGACCGCCCGGACGTCCATTTCTCCGCCGGGATTTTCCGCCTTTGCGGGAGCGCCCGTCACAGCCTTTTCGACAGGTTTCTGCTCTGTTTTTGCCGCGGGTTTCGGCTCCGGCTTTACTGCGGAAGCGCCCGTCACTGCCTTTTCGACAGGTTTCTGCTCTGTTTTTGCCGCGGGTTTCGGTTCGGTCTTTGCCGCGGGTTTCGGTTCTTGCTTTACTGCGGGAGCGCCCGTCACTGCCTTTTCGACAGGTTTCGGTTCTGTCTTTGCCGCGGGTTTCGGTTCTGTCTTTGCCGCGGGTTTCGGCTCCGGCTTTACTGCGGGAGCGCCCGTCACTGCCTTTTCGACAGGTT
>CACZGM010000125.1 GCA_902780695.1 uncultured Ruminococcus sp.
AGTGCAAGGAAAATTCCAGAATAATCAAATTTTTCTTGCACTTTTGTCCGACCGTAGGTCGGAATGAGCTTGACATCAAGGCTTTCCTAAATCCGCATTTTGCGGATTTAGGAACAACAACTGCCATAAGGCAGTTGTTGAGGACGCATTATTTATACTTGTAAAGCGAGATTTTTTCAAATCCGTCAAGCAGCTCGTCCGACAGCTTGAAAGCCGCAGCTACTCCCCGTGCCACACATTCAAGCGGATCGTCCGCTACCCTGCACTTAACGCCGGTCATTTCGGAAACAGATTCAGCAAGTCCTTGAAGCAGCGCACCGCCGCCGGTAAGGATAATGCCGTTCTCGTGGATATCTCCGATAAGCTCCGGCGGGGTTACTTCAAGAACAGCCTTGATGCCGTCAATGATCTCCATTACGCTTTCCGCAACCGCTTCCGCAGCGTCATAGTCGGATATCTCCATGGTCACCGGCAGTCCTTTGATAAGGTGACGGCCCTTTATCTTCATTTTCTTCTCACCGGTAGGATCATAGACGTTTGCCATTTTTTTCTTGATCTCCTCGGCAGTTTTTTCGCCGATGAGAAGCTTGTATTTCTGCGATACATAACGCACTATCGCTTCATCTATCTTGTTTCCCGCGGACTTTATCGATTCCGATTTTACGATACCGTTGAATGAAACGACCGCAACGTCCGCAGTTCCGCCGCCGATATCCACAACCATATATCCGTTGGGCTTCGAGATATCGACCCCGGCTCCGAGAAGTGCCGCTATCGGTTCTTCTATGATATAGACCTTTCTTGCTCCCGCTGAAAGTGCCGCTTCGATGACAGCTCTTGTCTCAACGTCGGTGACCGATGAAGGAACACATATTATAATACGCGGCTTTAGCAGCATACTTCTGCACGCTTTGCGTATGAATTCGGAGATCATAGCCTCTGCCATGATGTTATCCGAAATTACTCCGTCAGCAAGAGGTTTTACCGCAACAATATATTCTGGGGTCCTGCCTATCATTCTGTAAGCTTCCTGACCTACGGCAAGGACCTCTTTCTTTTTCTTGTCATAAGCGACAACACTCGGCTCGTTTATCACTATACCCTTGCCGCCTATGGTTATGATAGTATTGGCTGTACCGAGATCAATGCCTATATCTATCGAGCCCATTATCTACTTACCTCCCTGCTCCTCCAGGACACCGAGGAGTGCTTCTTTGCTGTTCTCACATTTGTTGTCAGTGACAAGCTCCAGAAGAAAACTCAGTTTTTCCCCTATTTCCGCTCCCTTATAGCCGAGCGACTTAATATCGTTTCCGTTCACCGCAAGCTGTTTAAGAGAAAAACAGTCATTGCGGGCTATTATCTGTTTTGCAGTTTCCGCCGCGGCTTCATATGTCTTTATTCTTCCGCCGAATTCCGGAGCCTTGCCCTTATCATCGGCAATATGCACTTTTATCATATCAAAGAACATATCTCTGCCATATCTGTTAAGGTATCTTTTTATAAGATTTTCACGGTTTTCTATAAATACATCGTGCGTCATAACGAGCTGTACCACTTTTTCGGATATCACATTGCTGTATTTAAGGCGGTGCAGAAAATCCTGCGCTATGACCTTGCTGCCCTCTGCATGACCCTTGAAATGTCCGATGCCGTCCTCACCCATTGTAAAATAGAGCGGTTTTCCAATATCATGCAGGAGCATGGTAAGACGAAGATGCAGCTCCGGTTCTATGGCAGTCACGGTGGTGATTATGTGTTCGAGGACATCACGGTTATGATACTTTGTATGCTGCTCAAAGCCCTTGCAGGCCATGATCTCCGGCAGAAATACCGCTATAACATCACAGTATTCCCGCAGAACATCGCCGCAGTCGCCGCATATTATCCTGTTAAGCTCTGCCGCAATACGTTCTCCGGCAATATTTCCAAGGAGCCGTCTATTCCTGTGAACGGATAACGCCGTCTTCTCTTCGATCTTCAAGCCGTAGCACGACGCGAAACGAAGAGCCCTCAGAATACGCAGTCCGTCTTCATTGAAGCGCTCGTCCGGATCTCCTATGGCACGCAGGACACCTCTTCGCAGATCGTCATGTCCTCCGAAAATATCAACTATACCCGTCCGGGGATTGTACGCCATGGCATTAACGGTAAAGTCTCTGCGCCTTAGATCCTCTGCGAGCTTTGTTGTGAAGCAGACGGAATCGGGACGTCGGTTGTCGCTGTAATCACCGTCAACACGATAAGTTGTGACTTCAACAGGCATACCGTCCGAAATAACGGTGACTGTACCGTATTTTATCCCTGTTTCGATGACTCTCATTCCGTCAAAAACGGACAATATCTCTTCCGGTCTGGCACTTGTGGTGACATCATAGTCTTTAGGTTCAATTCCGAGCAAATAGTTACGCACACAGCCGCCGACTGCGTATGCTTCATATCCGTGTTCGTTCAGCCTGTCGATTATAACCGATACGCTATCGGGGAGAACAAACTCACTCATTTGTCATCTCTTTGATAATCTCATTTGCTTTTTCATATATCTTTTCCGGAGATTCGCCAACAAAGAACTCACCGCATTCATACAATATCTTTCCGTTTATCATAGTGCGTTTTACATTCTGCTTGCTTCCCGCATATACGATATTTTTTGATATATTGTTCAGCGGCTGCATATTAGGCTGGTTAAGGTCTATCTCGATAATATCGGCTTTCTTTCCGACCGCAAGAGTATCGCAGTCGTACAGTCTCATTGCGAGTGCGCCGTTAATGCACGCCATTCTCAGAACTTCCTCAGCATCGCAGGCTTCCGCATTATATTCCTTAACCTTCTGGAGACCGGTCACAAGGAACATTTCACGGAACATATCAAGGCAGTTATTGCTTGCAGGTCCGTCGGTTCCTATCGCAACCGGGATATCTTCTTTCAGGAAACGGCATATAGGCGCAATACCGCTTGCGAGCTTAAGGTTTGAAGCGGGATTTGTCACCGCATACAGCTTCTTTTCCTTGTATATCTCAAAATCCCTGTCGCTGAACCATACACAGTGATAACCGCCGCCGCCGTAATTGTACATACCGATGCTGTCAAGATACTCGGTAGGTGTCATTCCGTAGCGTTCTTTACACTCTTCGACTTCTCTCTTTGTCTCGGAGCTGTGTACAAATACAGGCAGCTTTCTTCTGTTTGCAAGCTCGGAAAGCTGCTTCATAAGCTCCGGACTTGTTGTATATTCGGCATGGAAACCGAGATGATAGGATATAAGCGGATCAACAGAACTGAATTTGTCATAGTCCTTCTCCATTTGTTCAACAGAACCGCCGAAATTATTCATCGAATCGCACATTACTGTACGGAAACCGCTGTCAATACTTGCATTCGCGATAGCGTCGGTCTTCATATACATATCAAAATTAGCGGTTATACCGCTTGTGAGATATTCAAGTATTCCGAGACGTGACAGCCAGTAAACACGGTCGGGAGTGAGCTTTGCCTCCATAGGAAAAACACGGTTGTAGAGCCATTCCTGAAGCGGAAGATCGTCAGCGAACGACCTAAGGAATGTCATTGCGGTATGTGTATGTGCGTTCTTGAAGCCCGGCATCAGCACATTGCCTTTGCAGTCAATCTCCTTGTCAAACGTTTCGTTATCTTTGGCGGTGCCGATATACGATATCTTATCGCCGTCAACGTGAAGCTCACCCTCGGTGATGTTTATACCGTCTGTCATTGTAAGTATTCTGGCATTATAGAATCTTGTTTTCATAATTTTGTTCCTTTCACTATTTCGAGTTCTCCGGATTACCGTATATCTTTAAACAACTCTGCAAGGCTTTCAGTATAAGGATATCTGCATATTCCTCTTTCTGTGACTATAGCTGTAATCAGTTCAGCATCGGTCACATCGAAAGCAGGATTATAGCATCTGACATCAGCCGGAGCCATTGGTTCCGCATAGAACTTGGTTTTGATCTCGTCCGGATCGCGTTCTTCTATGACAATATCTGCTCCGGTTTTACAGTCCATATCTATCGTGGACGACGGACAGAATACATAGAACGGTACTCCGTAATACTTTGCAAGCACAGCAACTCCGCTCGTTCCTATCTTATTGGCGGTATCACCGTTGGCAGCTACTCTGTCGCAGCCAACAAAGCAAGCATTTACCTTACCCTGCTTCATAACGATGCTTGCCATATTGTCACATATCAGCGTTACGTCAATACCCGCCTTGTCAAGCTCATACGCGGTAAGACGGGCTCCCTGCAGGAGCGGCCTTGTTTCATCGGTATAAGCGTGGAAAGTATATCCGCGCTCTTTTCCGAGCAGCAGTGTTCCGAGCCCGGTCCCGTAGCAGGACGTGGCAAGAGGTCCTGCGTTGCAATGAGTGAGTATCCCGTAGCCGTCTTTTACAAGCGTAAGTCCGTATTCGGATATTGACTTGCACATCGCGATATCTTCTTCCTGTATCGCGACGCTCTCATTGTGCATTGCTGACAGCATTTCCGCTACGCCTCTACCGCGGCAGTCTGTCGCAGCTTTCTCTACACGGTCAAGGGCGTGTTTCAGATTTACAGCTGTAGGACGCGAAGAATTTATATATACGGAAACATCATGCATCTTGCTTAAGAATACTTTCTCGTCCGTTTCGCCGAATGAATTCGCTATGACATAAAGCCCCATTCCTGCGCATATACCTATCGCGGGAGCACCTCTTACCTTCAATTCATGTATTGCATCGTAAAAATCTTCGGAAGTCCGCAGCTCAACAAACACTGTTTTATTGGGGAGCTTTGTCTGATCTATTATTACAACACTTTTTCCGTCCCCGGACAGAACAACATTCTCTGCTTTCATAGATCTGTTCCTTCTATAAAGATTTATGTATGTTTATGATGGATGTGCATATCAGCTTCTTGAAAAGCGGAGCGGCCTTATCTGCAGCTTCCATGACCTCCTCATGGGAAAGCGGGTTGTCTGTAAGTCCGCAGGCAAGGTTGCTGACGCAGGAGATACCTACTATCTTCATACCCATACTGTTTGCGACAACCGCTTCACAGCCAGTGCTCATTCCTATTGCGTCCGCACCCAGAGCACGGCACATTCTTACCTCCGCCGGGGTCTCAAAGTTAGGCCCCGTAAGCTGTATATAAACGCCCTGGCGGAGCTCTATCCCGAGGTCTTCCGCAGTATTCTGCACGATATCACGAAGATCTTTGTCATATATCTCGTGCATATCCGGGAAGCGAGGTCCGAGATCCTCAAAATTCTTTCCGATAAGCGGACTCGGAACAAAGTTCATTATATGATCGGTAATAAGCATGAAATCACCGGCTTTAAAACTCGGATTCTCTTCCCTGCATTATTACCACCGGAACGTCTCCGATATATCCGAACACGAATCTTCCCTTATGACCCGGCACTGTAGAAAGCGGAAAGCCCTCAATATCTTTATAATCAAGCACCTCCCTGACGTCTATCTCGTCGGCAAGAGCACCGAGACCCGAACCGAGCACAACAGCAACTTCCGGCTTAAAACTGATCTTCTTTTTGAAGCTCTCAAAACAGCTCATAAGTTTCTCGTGAATATCCATTGTTATATATCCTTTCGTCATATTGATTTATTCCTGTCCCTTTCCGCTGTCTGCCGCAACCGGATAAAAGCCGATTATCTGTTCACAGGGACAGAAATATGATAATACAGAGATATTATAGCACATTTCAGTCAATATTTCAATATAAAAAACATCAAAAAAATCCCCCGGTGTTTTTGAACCGCCCCAATTTGTGCGTACAGCACAAAAAAGCCCCTATGGTAAAATAAATTAAGCAACGAACTGACTTCGCAACTCAAGCGGAGTCAGTTTTGT
>CACZGM010000126.1 GCA_902780695.1 uncultured Ruminococcus sp.
TATCACCTGCCTCGGCTTCTGTTACTTCCTGCTGGTTTACATACGCTGTACCGCCGTTCGACATTGTGATAGTGTAGGCGGCAACTTCCCAGATAGCATAAAGGGTTACGTCTGCTGCTTGATTCAATACAAATGTATCGCCGGCATTGTATATATTTTCTGTATCACTGGGTTCTGTATTGGGGTCTGTGCTCCAGCCGACAAATCTGCATTTTTCTCTTTCAAATCCATTAGCGGCAAGTGTAGCGTTTGTCGGCTGTCCCTCCCATGTCACCAATGTAGCGTCCGTTGTGCCTGTACCGCCGTTTGCGTCATAAATTATAGCATAATTATCGGAAGCACCCGCTGAAAGTTTACAGGTCTTAACTACAGTTTCTCCGGCAGGAACCGTTACAGTCCACGACCATGCAATAGCGCTGTCTCCTGCATATGTTGATGTATCAACTCTGTTGTCAAAAATTTTATAATAAATCTCACTATCATCATAATCATAGTAACTACCATACCATCTTGTGGTAAAATTTCCGTCTCCGGCGATAAGATTAAATACATTTGTGCCGTCGGTCATCTGAATTCCTGTATCGGTCATAGAAACCGGAGCACGGTCTTCATCACCTATCTTTGTATCACCGGAGGAACCTATTTTAACTGTCTTGTCGCTTGCACCTGCATTTCTGAGCGTGTATGTAACAATTACGTCCTTGCCTCTTATAGCTGCGGTAATATAAGCGGTAATATCACCTGATGTATATTCCTTTCCGAATTGAAAACCTTCAAAAAAAACAGGTTCCCAATTAGCAGTACCATTTGTTTCAACAAGCATAACGGTATGGTATCCATCATCATCGAATGTCGTACTAATTTCGCCGTTGACTCCTTTTCCTCGTACATCAAATCCATAGTCGCTAACGAGGTACTTAATAAAGGCATTTTCTCCCGACTGCGGAGCATCGACTGCCCCCGCCGTAACGCTTATTCCCACCATGCACGATATTATCATGCAGAATGACAGGAACATGCTTAAAATTTTGGTTTTTGTTCTTTTCATTTCTGTTATCCTTTCATTTCATTTTTTCCCGTGGGTGCGGGATTGTTTATAACGCAAAAACGCCCGTAACCATAGTTATACCATGGTCACGAACGTTATAGCCTGTATTGAGTTCAGGGCATGACAAAAAGCGCAGTTAGCCGACAAAAAGCGCAGTTAGCCGTGTGCTGTGCTGTTGCGGGTATATCACGCACGGTCATTCTTGTCAAACCCCTCTCCGTGAAAGTTTGGTGAAAGTATTCACTTTCATATAGTAGCATTATAGCACATTTCAAGTTAATTTTCAAGTGTTTTTGGTAATTTTGTGCAAATCAGAGAGGTTCATATTGTGCAAGATTATGAACAATGTGCTTTCGCGCCCGCTCAAAACCCGGATTTACACTTCTGTTCATATTTCTTTTTCTCCTGTATGTTGTATAATAAAATTAAACACAAAAAGGAGGTATCGTTATGTCTGTTCCGATATATGAATTCAAAGAATACTTAACAGTTTACGATCATTTGAATATATCATAGGGAAGAACGCCTTGCCGGGAATATCAATGATCGCATCGCGGATTTTCCTGAGTATTCCGGGAGATCCGGTTTCCGCCGTATCAAATACAGCGTCACTTTCCTTATCAAGGATAAGGACGAGTCTGTTTTCGGGAATAATTATCTCCGGGATATCATCTTCCGTGTGACCGTCAAAGTAAAGCAGGGTCCCGTAATAGATATGTACCGAAAACTCGCCTGTTTTCTTTACCTTTTTACCCTTATAATCAACATCTCCCTCAGCTGACGGGTCAACGGTCAGAAGTCTGAACTTTGTGTTTTCATTACTGAACTTTTCGCTGTCGGTTACGATGCCGAGATAATCAAGGAACATACGCGGTGTGAGCTTTGAAATGATATTCGTCTTGAAGCCCTTGCTTACAACTGCCCCGTCTTTTGCTCTCAGATCGTTAGCGCCGCTTAAATACGCGTTTCTCCAGACGCTTGATTCCGCACGGTATCCAAGCTGTTCAAGGGCATCAGCCTCAATGTATCTGGCACGGGCGTTGCCGGGATCATTAAGCACCACATATCCCGCGGCTTTGGCAGCCTGTTCATACATACCTTCGGAGAGATCCTTTTCCGCGACATCAAGGACGTGTTCAGCCGAGCCTGCGTATCTGACAAACAATTCCGCTTCTTCTTTTTCGGTAAGCGGATCTATTTCATTCGGGTCTCCGTTCCAGAATCCGAGATACTTCGTATATACAGCGCGTGAATTTATCTGTACGGAACCATAGTATGGTCTGATATACCACGCTTTTTGAAGATTTTCCGGGATCTTTACAAGTTTGGCGGTCTGCTTTGCTGTCTTTCCGAGATTTGCAAACAGAAGTGTGCGATCATGGATATACTTGTATATCGCCGCGTTGTTCCGGAGATAATCGGTTACCGCATTCGGGTCATCGGGAGTGTTGAAATGAGGGTGATTGTGCGACTGAAATACAACATCGGAATTTCTTCCGTACTTTTCAAGCGCGATCTGTGTAAATCTCCACCATGCCGCACTGTCACGAAGCTGTGCGCCGCGGATAGGATAAAGATTGTGCAGCGTTCCCGAACAGTTCTCGGCAGCCCAGAACGCGCGGTATTCCGGGAAATAATTGTTCATCTCCGCAGGCGCTTCCGTTCCGGGAGTCAGCTGAAACTCAACATCAAGCCCGTCTATGGTAAGGACACCGTCCTCGGTTATATGATCCGTGGGAGGAATGTAGGAGAATTTGCCGGAACCGCTCGGGACTCCTATACCGGCAGAAACTTTTCCTGTTTCGCCGGCGGGGATTCCTATACCGAACTGGTACCTTGCGCGTATGCTCATAGCATATCCGGCAAATACATTTTCCTTTACCGTTTCTTCGTCAAAGCCGTCCGGAACGATTATCGGTATCTTTCCCTCGGAAGCCTTTCCGACCTGATCTTCGCTTACGACTCCGGCAACACCGCCGAAATGATCTCCGTGCGAATGACTGATTATAACGGCGCGTATTCTGTCTCTGACCGGTTCGCCGAGTGCCTGTTCAAGCAGTTTGAGGGACAGCGCAGCCACCTCGGGAAATGATGTCGTATCAAGCACTATCCAACCGGTCTTGCTTCTTACGACCGTAAAATTAGCGATATCAAGTCCGCGTACCTGATATATCTTGTCCTTTATGACCTCGAATACTCCGGCAGCACGATTTGATTTGCCGTTTATCCACAGGCTCGGATTGACGGTATCGGGTGCATCCGGTCTGTCAAAAAACGAGTAGTCCGCAGGGTCAAATACCACATTCCCGTCACTGTCAATGACCTTGTTGTCACCGATCGGGAGAATACAATTTTTATATGCAAGTTCAAGCTCATTGTTCACAGTATTTTCAGAGCTTAACCCGAGCTTTGCCGCAAACTCGCGGTTCTGTCTGACAGTATATTCCGATGCGGGTTTTATACTGCCGTTTCTTTCTGTAATGCTCATACAAATGCCTCATATCTTTCTTATTGACGGCGGCTCCCACTGCCCCCTTATTGTAAGCTCGTCCGGGTAGTAAACGCGTATCACAAGTGTGAAGCGTTCCTCATCGGACGGTGCGGGAAGCCAGTTCGCGTTCTGCCCGGCGGGGCGGTCTTTTGAAATGATGATATCGAGTGAACCGTCATTGTTTTTACGGACAGCTCCGTCCTGTATGTCGTAAGTGTTGACAGCAAACCTGTCTATCGGATTTCTGACAGGATATCTGCTTGGCTCCCCGTATAGCGTGAGAGACCAGAATACTGCCGCGTGAGGATAACCGTCGGGTTCAAAATGCAGCTTATACGAATTGCGGTTGGAAAACGGTTCGCCGTCGTCATCGGCATACCCCGAAATGTACGCGCTGTCCTCGATAAGGTTTGCACCCCAGCCTGCGTATGCAGTCACTGCACGCTGCAAATAATCATTCCCGTAACGGCCGACTCCGCCGGTTATTGCTGTCCAGCCTTTTTTACGGACAAAGTTGGTTTTGTTCAGTCTGCTTTCCCGTATCATTGAAAGCGCATTTTCGCGGCCGCCGGCAAGTGCGTTTTTCTTATCTTCCGAAAGGCTGTCATAGTCGAAACTGTGTGTATCCGGGTCATATCCGAACAGTCCGAAAAGCCTGATATATTCCTCGTCATCGATCGGATCATCTGCTGTCAGCGATGCAAAAAGTTCAAAGAAATCCTTAGCCGGAAGTTCCTCCGCAAATGCGGAGGGCGTTTTATCCGGCTCAGGCAGTACAGCCTCTACCCTGTCTTCATACAGCGGCCTGAGCGTTATGGAATCCTGAATCCTGTTCACAAGCTCATAATCCTTCTTTCCGCGTGTCTCTATCCGCAGAAGGACGGCATTAAGAGAGTTCTTCAGCCTTATGATGCGATAGTTTTCATATCCCTCGGGAACTGCATCACCGTCAAGTATCAGAAGATAATCTCCCTCGGCTTTATCGGGTGTCCGCGTCCCTATCGACTCCACAACATTTGTGTAAGCGTCCATTATCGGGAACAGATAGTATCTTTCCGTTATTTTCGGTATATGAGCAATATAAGGCGTGTTTCTGAGCTGTGTCCAGCCGAGAGAATACAGCGTGTCCATATTCAGTTTCACGACTTTTGTGATCTTCTCGGTCGGGAATTCGCGGAGATGAACAAAACCTTTATCATCGCTTCCGCGGTGAGTCGCCTCGGTAACTATAAGAGGAAAACCGTACAGATATAACTCTTCGGCGGCTTTTATAAGATCTGACATACCGTTCACCGCCTTTATTATTTAAGCGACACTTTATCGGGAAGAGCTTTTACTGCTGCGGAAGTATCAATGAACCTGCGGATATCGTACTCCTTGGGGAACTTGCCGTGTTCAAATGCCCACGCACCGACGTTTTCAAGATGTTTGGCGCCTTCCTCGGAAAAACCGAGTCCGAAATTGAATGACTGCCATGTCACAATGAAATCGTCTTTTGCGATACCGAATTTCGCTTCTGCACTTTCGGCCGACGTTTCGACATTTGCTGTAACGTAGTCTATGCTCTCGTTAAGAGCTTTCAGATAATCTGCAACAAGGTCGTTGTTCTGCTCAAGGAACTCTCTTGTAGTCACAAGGAAAGTACCTGTCTTTATGCCTATATCCTTCGATGTTGCCGCGAGCACCCAGCCCTGTTCCTCGAAACGTCTGCCGTCAGCACCATGTGCTATTATAGCGGAAGCGTTGCCCTGTGCGGCAAGAGCAAGAGAGGTCTGCTTTGAATCTGTCTGAACTATTTTCTGCTTATCCGGATCGATTCCGATGTAGGTCTGCGACTGCCAGTTGTAGTATTCCCATACTGTTCCTATCTGCGTTATCCAGCCTTCGCTTCCGTCAAGGGTCTTGAGATCGTCCGCATACTTCGGTGCGACATAAAGACCGCCTATGTTGAATTCCGAAAGAGCGAGCTCGGTGAATATAACAAGATTGGTTGCGTCAAGCGTGTTTCCTATACGGTTCACTGCGGCAAAGTCCGCGAGCAGTCCTATATCCGCTGTTCCTGTCGCTATTGCATCTACTGTGTTTATACCTGCCGCATATTCGCTTGTTTCAAGCTTTATACCGTATTTTTCATAAATGCCCTGCTGTGTGCCGATATAGTCCGCATACTGGTTCGGCAGACCTGTCATGTGACCGACACGGATAGTCCTGAGTTCCTTTGCAGTCTCGCCGGATGCGGCTGTGCTTCCCGTTTGCGCTGTGGCTGATGCGTTTGCGCACGCGGAAGCCGATACTGTGATAAATGCTGCCGAAACAATAATTCCAAGTAATTTTTTAAAAGTCATAATGTTGTCCTCCTGAAATGTCAAATCAATAGTTTAATTTTTGTGATCGGAAACTATAAGGATGTGACAACATCGGAATGCCACTGGGTGCAGAATTATCATAGCTTGTCTCCTTTTTATTTGTTTAGGGTACCTCTAAAAACCGCTTTGAAAAGAGAAAATGAGATAGGCGTGTCGGATACAAGGAAAGGCGCCGAAAGCGGGCTGGCGCCCGGTGAGGAGTTTATTACATCGCTCTTTTTTACCGACACAACGCATGAATCCACACGCTCATCATCGTCGGCGCTGCTCCCGGTAATTACACGGCGGAGCGGGTCAACGCCGTCAACAACCGTAACTTTTCCATAAGCCTTACCGACAATTGAGCCCGGAACGCGGAACGTCTCAACATTGACAGGTTCCACGGATATTTCTTCGGGACGTTCAAGCTGCGGTATCCATTCATACGGCACCCTGTACGCACGGTAAACCATATTTGTGGAAAACTTTCCGCCGAACGCAGTCTTGAAATACGGATTGATGTATTCCCAGACTATTTTATGATCCGGTGTAACTTCGATCAGCCTTCCGTCAGAACCTTCCGTTATCAGTGTGTTTCCGTTCGGCAGTCTCTGTGCCGAGCTGATATACGAACTGTAGAACTTCGACGCGTCCGAGAACAGGAAAAATCCTGCCTCAAGCGGTGTGTACTGCCACTTTATCTCAAGCGTCACAGGGTCGAACTGGATAACGCGGGAATAATCACGGTGCGCGTTATTTACGCCGTTATATGACGCGGGATTGGGTACGCCGTATCCGCCTTCGCCGCCGTTGTCGAATACGAGCAGGTCGCCCTCTCCCGGCAGTCCCTTCGGTATCATGTGAAGATGATGCTGACCGATTATCCAGCCGAGCTTTCGTGTTGCTTCGGTCTCATTGAAATCGGGTCCGAGCCGCCATACGATCTTTCCGGTGGAACGATCGATTATTGCGAGAATGTTAGAGTTCCTTGCGTCGAAGATTATGTTGTCAGGGTGGAACCGGGTATCACCGGCATCGAAATGCCTGTTCTCACCGAGGGTCGCAAAGTTGTTGATATGCATCCAGTCGCCGCCGGCTTCACCATGTATGCCGGGATTTCGGTAAAGCGTGTTCTTCGCGGCTTCGTCAAACCCCAGCTCATCAAAATGATCGCTCGCTTTCCAGCTCCAGAGAATATTGCCTTCCCAATCGACCTCGATTATCTTGTCGTCGATCAGTGTCTTATCGGATATCTCCGGAACATTCACGTTCTCATGTGTGAGGATAAGTGTCTTTCCGCCGTCTGTGCGCGGTTCCCCGCCCGGATAATAATATCCCACGGTAGAACCCTCACGCTGAAAATCATGATGCTGTCTTGCCATATAACGCGGTTCATGATCCGGGTCGGAAACGAGCTCTGTCCTGTCGAATTTCCAGACGATATTGCCGTTCCAATCGACCTGCACAAGATCGAGCTGATCCTGATAAGCATACTTTCCGGGACGGGTACCCGTCGTACCTATAACGTATCCGCCGGGAAGTATCTTGTTCGGAAATCCTCCGAGCCCCGCCCAGAGCTGTACTTCACGGCCGTTCATATCAATAAGCAGTGCTCCTTTCGCAGACGGAAATACCGTATATCCGTTCCACGCTTTTTCCTTGTCGTATATGAGAGTTCCCGTAGGAAACACAGTCGGATAACCCATTTTTTCTTCTCCTTTGTCATTTAACACCGAAATGTTTAAGTGTTTTTCTACCTATCAGAAGCAGAATCCTGTCTGCCGCAAAACCGAGTATTGCAAGCGATACTATTCCCGCAAAAGCCCAGCTTGTTTTATAATAGAGCTTCGAGCTCTGGATCAGATAACCGAGTCCGTCGCTGCCGACAAGCATTTCCGCTGCGACTATGCATATTATCGAGGAACCGAGACCCAGACGGATACCTGTAAATATGTTCGATACGGCGGACGGCACCATTACCGTAAAGAAAATGCGTATCTTGTTTGAACCCATACAGGATGCCGCTTCTATAAGAGAGCTGTCAGCGGATGCCACTCCGGCGATCGTATTTATGAAGATCGGGAAAAAAGACGCGTATATTATAAGCGCGACTTTCGATTCGTCCCCCACTCCGAACCACATAAGAAACAGCGTCGTAAGCGCTATCGCGGGAACAAATCTGAAAAAGCTCAGCACAGGTTCCACAAGCCAGCGCATAGTTCTGAAGCTCCCGGCAATAAGCCCGAGCGGGACTCCGAGAAGTATCGCAAAAAGCCAGCCCCTTATTACCCGTACCGCACTGGCGGCGATGTCTGCCCAGAGCGTTCCGTTATTTACAAGTACAACGATACCGTCAAGAGTCTCTTTCGGACTCGGGAGAAAGTATTCGTCATATTGAAGCGAACCAAGCCACCATACAAGAAGAATGATTATCCACGAGATCAGTCCCGATCTGAATATTACCCTGCCGACATTAATGTTGTGTTTTTTCTTTGACATTTCAGACATTACGGCACCTCCTCAGATATAATACAGACTTCCGCTGTCAAACACATTGTTGATAATGGTTTCCGTACTTGTGTCGTCGAATGTGTACAGCTGCTTTATAAGCACCTTCACGCTGTCGCCCTTGCGTATGGTCTTCTGCTCAAGCGGAAGATTTCCGGAAATATACATTCCACCGATATCGACCATTACTTTATAACCGTTTCCGCGGAAGAAAATATCGGTTACTACACCGTCTTCCATCGCGCTTTCAAAATCGTGATGCTTGTCGTCGGTGAATTTATGGATCTCAACGAACTCCGGTCTGACGACCGCGTTATGCTTTCCTTTGACGTGTTCAAAACCTTTGAGTTTGCTGTAATGCTCTATAACATCGGACTGTCCGATGAATTTTGCGACAAACGGGGTTTTCGGATTAAGGTATATCTCCGCAGGATCACCGACCTGTTCGACACGGCCGTTATTGGTTATCACTATCTCATCGGCGACTTCGATAGCTTCTTCCTGATCATGTGTTACAAATATGCTTGTTATGCCTATCTTGTCTATTGTTTCGCGAAGCCAGCTGCGAAGTTCCTTTCTCACCTTCGCGTCTATCGCAGCAAACGGCTCGTCGAGCAGCAATACTTCGGGATTGGGCGCAAGTGCTCTCGCAAGTGCTATACGCTGACGCTGACCGCCGCTCAACTGATCGGGATAGCGTTTTTCAAGTCCGGGAAGTTCAACGAGTTCTAAAAGCTCCGCCACTCTTGACTTAATGAATGCTTTATCTTTTTTCTGTATTTTCAGTCCGTAGGCAATGTTATCATAAACCGTGAAATACGGAAACAAAGCGTAACTCTGAAAAACGAAGCCTATTCCTCTTTCATTCGGCGGGAGGTCGTTTACTTTTTTCCCGTCAATGAATATATCTCCGGAATCCTGTTTTTCAAGTCCTGCCAGCATTCTCAGTATCGTAGTCTTGCCGCTTCCGCTCGGTCCCAGAAGACCGATGAGCCTGCCTTTATCAACAGAAAAGCTCACATCATCGGAAGCCTTGAAATTGCCGAACGACTTATTTATATGCTCAAGTTCTATATACACAATGCCAACTCCTTATATCATAGTATGTCTATCAGTTTTATATGCTTAACGGATGATTACATTATATTCTCTTGTGACGATATTGTCAAGAACCAAATACGAACTTTGTAAATTGTTACATTGATTAATTATTTGAAATAAATCTTTTCGTTCAAATAAACCATAATATTCCGATAGGATTTCAGCACTTTGGAATTGCTGTGCAGTCAGGTCTTTTACTGCTGCGAATGATGTTAACCTCACGTCCATACATCCGGATCAATACAAAAGCTCATGAAACATCTTCGGGAGTTTTATTTAATGTCTGCTCATCAATCGTGAACAGGCTTCATAGCGCAGCTTGAAGCCTGTTCACGGTTGCAAAAGTGCAAGGAAAATCCCAGAATAATCAAATTTTTCTTGCACTTTTGTCCGACCGTAGGTCGGAATGAGCTTGACATCAAGGAATGTGTC
>CACZGM010000127.1 GCA_902780695.1 uncultured Ruminococcus sp.
CAAGGAGAGGCTCCGAAAGCGTGCTGGCGCACGGTGAGGAGGCTTGACGCAGCTATCGGTGCAAGTAGCTCTTTTTCTCTCAAATGGGTTTTTAGAGGTTCCCTTATATGTATCTGATTATATCCGCTGGACTGTCGGCAATAAACGCCGCTCCCGCGTCTGTAAGCTCGCCGCGGCCGCCGTATCCGTACAATACGCCGACAGCATCTATGCCGTTCGCTTTTGCTCCGATAACATCATGTTTTCTGTCGCCGATCATTATTGCCGATGATCTGTCCGGCACTCCGATACTGTCAAGAGCATATCTTATAACGTCTGCCTTTTCGTTTCGCGTGTCATCCATTGTGGCACCGGCGACAAGATCGAAGTATCCGTAAAGATCAAAGTGTTTAAGTATCCTTACCGCAAAGGGTTCGGGCTTTGACGTAGCGACAGCAAGAGTTCTGCCGCTTTCTTTCAGCATAGTCAGCACACGGGGGATTTCGTCATATACCTCGTTTTCATAAAGTCCCTTTTCCGAAAAATACTCACGGTAGTATTTTACCGCCTGTTCGCACTGTTCTTTTGAAAAGCCGTAAAATTTCCCGAACGATTCCCTCAGCGGCGGCCCTATGAACTTATACAGTGAAGGTCTGTCGGAAACCGATATACCGAATTTCCCGAGAGCATACATAACGGAATTTGTTATCCCGAGACCCGGGTCTGTCAATGTTCCGTCAAGATCAAAAAGCAGATATTTATACATCACACTGCCTTCGTTCATCTTACGTCCGTTCCTGCGCTGTTCCGGCAGCTCTCAAGCCTGCCAAGAATACGCTCGAACTCGACACCGCTGCGGTTAGGCTGACCGTTTCCCATTGTGACCTCCACTGCGCTGCGGACAAATTCCGTGGCAGTGCGCGCTGCCTGTTCAAATGTGTCGCCGAGCATCATACGTCCCGTCATGACCGACGCGAAAATGTCGCCCGTTCCGGGATATGACGCGGGAAGCGGATCCCACACTATCCGTGTGTATTCGCCCGTTGTGCCGTCAAGGCAGAGATTCATATATACCCCGTTGTCAATGACTCCCGTTATGACTGCGGAACGTGACATTCCGCAGAGCCTTTCGAGCCAGCTGTGAGCCGTACTTTCGGGGAGCTCTCTGCGGTAGGGTTCACCGAGAAGAAGCGCTGCCTCGGTCACATTCGGTGTTATCACGTCGGCTTTGCGGACGAGTTCCTTCATTCGTTCCACAAGCTCCGGTGTGTATGTCTGATAGCACTCGCCGTCCTCGCCCATTACCGGGTCAACGACGCGGCGTGCCTTCGGGAAAGACCCGAAGAATTCAAGGCAGCTGTCAACCTGCGCCTCAGAGCCGAGAAATCCGCTGTATATCGTGTCAAATTCTATTCCGAGACTTTTGTAGTGCCTGCAGCAGGGTGAAATGAAATCCGTCATGTCGCGGAAAACGAAACCGTCAAATCCGCCGGTGTGTGTGGACAGCACGGCAGTAGGTACGGGAACGCACTGTATCCCCATTGCGGAAATTATTGGAAGTATGACCGCGAGCGAGCACCTGCCGAATCCCGACATATCGTGTATCGCAGCGCAGATTGGCTGTCTGTCCGTAGTTATCCCTCATTTGCGTTTTTATCTTACCGGAGGCATTCGTTTTTGTCACTGTCCGGCAGGGCAGAACAGCACCGGTCTCCGTAAGTTTTCACTGCGTTATTATAACACTTTTTGCGCATAAAGTCAATAATTCTTGCATTCCGGCGGGAAATATGTTATACTGTTTTTATCCCGGACAGCGGATAAATATGTGTTACCTGCTATGTGCGGGACAATGACCGAAACAAGGAGACCTGAAATGGTAAGGATAGAAGATCTCGGCGAGATATCGCTGTTGAATAAGGCTATAAACGCGGCAAAATTCTCCGGACTTCCGGAAAACGACGAGCTTGCCTGCGACCCTACGCTCGCGGGGCTTGCGAACCGTGTATATGACGAAATGAGCAAACATCAGGACAAGAAGGTGCTTGACGAAGCGGCGCTTGAAGAGCTGCGCAGGATAAAGACTTCGCAGGGCTGGCGGGGACAGTGGAGAACTGCGGTAATGGCGGCAAGGCGCGATCCGCTGCTCAGGGACGCTACCCCCGAGGAAAGGATATCAATGGCGAAATGTTATCTGAGCCCGTATTCCTGCAAAGAGGGTGAGCTCCGTGCTTTCCTTGACGATGTTGACGGCAAGACCGGTGAGCATGATCTCGAAAAGCTCTTCCGGGAAAACAGCTTTACAGGAGCACGCATGATAGGCTGTGAATACAGCTTTGAGAAGAAGTTTTCGCATCTTGTGTTCATGCTTGCGGACAGACGTGTCTGCGATATCTACCTTTCCGCGGTAACCGCTTTCGCGCTGGATTATCCGGATATCGGAAACTCGGATATCCCGGAGATGCCGCTGCTGAAAAAGCACACTGTGTCCTCCGCGAAAAAGCACTGCATAGAAGCCGTACTTACCGGCAGCAGCGGAAAGATAACGCTTAAAATCGAAGCCGGAAGCGCGGATTATTGGATATGACGGGCGGCGTGCTGCAGGTCGGAAAGATCAATAATATGAAACGAAAAACAGCCAAAGAAATACTTGCGGAATCGAATTGCATAAGATATGCTTTGGGACCGCAGCAGAACAGGAGCCGACTAAATGAAAACATCAGAGCTTATACGCACCCGCCGCAGCGTCCGTACATTTGACGGCAGAAGCATTGAACCGGACATACTGGAAAAAATACTTCAATACGCGAAGAACGCGGATAATCCCTACGGTATTCCCGTCGAATGGAAGATACTGAACGCGAAGACCGACGGCGTTTCAAGTCCCGTGATCGTCGGTACCGATGCATTCATCGCAGGAAAGATGAAGCGTGTTCCGCACGCGGAGGAGGCGTTCGGGTATTCGTTCGAGAAAGTCGTGCTGTACGCGCTTTCTCTCGGTATAGGTACTACATGGATAGCGGGAACAATGCCGCGCTCCGCTTTTGAGGAGGCGATGCAGCTCGGTGATGATGAAGTCCTGCCGTGTATGAGCCCGCTTGGTTATATCGCAGCGAAAATGTCGGTGCGCGAAACTATGATGCGTGCCGGTATCAAAGCGGATACAAGATCGGATTTTTCCGCGCTGTTCTTTGACGGCTCATTCGATAAGCCGCTGTCGGCCGATAAAGCGGGTGAGCTGAGGCTTCCGCTCGAGCTTGTGCGCCTTTCGCCTTCCGCTGTGAACAAGCAGCCGTGGCGTATTGTTGTTGACGGTGACAAGGTGCATTTCTACGAAAAGCGCAGCAAAGGTTATGTCGCAGACGGCTGGGATGTACAGAAAATCGATATGGGAATAGCAATGTGCCATTTTGTCTGCGGACTTGAGGAAATACACAGCAAAGCGGAATTGATCGTTTCCGAGCCCGGTATAGTTTGCCCCGCAGAAACAAGTCATATCGCCACATTTGCTGTACGGAAAGACACAGAGACCGCTGTACAGGATGCAAACTGATTTTTACAGGCATATTTGAAATTGATCTGCCTGAAAAGATATACGCAGGCGGTTATTCGTTACGGTCTTTTGATCGGCATTTGGTGAATATTGAATAGTGAGTAATGAATAATACAACAAAACCGCACCGACAAAGTCAGTGTGGTTTTGTTAGGATTGCGTTACAGAAAGTATATCTGCACTCCGGACAGCGAGGCAGAAAAATATCCTGCCTCGGAAAACCCGAGACGGGATTCGCCGCGGCCGTCGCCGCTGTGATTGCGCTACAATAAGTATATCTGCACTCCGGACAGCGAGGCAGAAAAATATCCCGCCTCAGATAAACCCGAGACGGGATTCGCCGCGGCCGTCGCCGCAGTGATTGCGTTACAGAAAGTATATCTGCACTCCGGACAGCGAGGCAGAAAAATATCCCGCCTCAGATAAACCCGAGACGGGATTCGCCCCCGCGCGTCCGCGGGTGGCACGCCATGAAGGATTCGAACCTTCGACCTACCGCTTAGAAGGCGGTTGCTCTATCCAGCTGAGCTAATGGCGCATAGTGATATAGTATAAAAAAAGCGGCACAAGCCGAAATGCGGAAAGTGGAGCGGGTGATGGGAATCGAACCCACGTGTTCAGCTTGGAAGGCTGACATTCTACCATTGAACTACACCCGCGTTTTGAATGCCTATTAATAATATCACATTTTTTTCGGTTTGTCAATAGTTTTTGCAAATTTTTCTGCATAAACCGTAAGACAGGCAATGCTCCACGCGGTCTGCCGGGGGAGAACAGGGGGTTCCGGAGATTTCTCAATGAACGGTCACGGGCTGCTTTTCTGACCGACAGACACGGCACAAAAGGAGTCTTCGTGGGATAAATGCTGAAGTAAAAGCGGATTTTTGCCCGAAAACGGCAAGTATTTGGTCAAAAGGCATTGATTTATTTACGGAATTATGGTATAATAACCTATTATACAAAAAAGAACAGAGATACAGGAGATAATGAAATGCCGATAAACATACCAAGCGATCTGCCCGCATATTCGACGCTGATAAGCGAGAATATTTTCGTAATGCCGGCGGAACGCGCTTTGTCGCAGGATATCCGTCCGCTGAAAGCTGCAATATTCAATCTCATGCCGAAGAAGATCGAGACGGAGACACAGCTGCTCCGGCTGATGAGCAACACGCCGCTTCAGGTGGACATCACCCTGCTGCGCACAGAGACTCACACTTCAAGGCACACTGCTGCGGAGCACCTCGCA
>CACZGM010000128.1 GCA_902780695.1 uncultured Ruminococcus sp.
GGCTGCCGTATCGTAAAAGGTGCGGCAGCCTTTTTTGCTTTATAATTTATTTCAAGGAGTAAATTGTTTTCTCCGTTCAACGTCGTACTGAGAAAAGGTCTCACGCCTCTCACCTGTAAGATACACTTTGAGCCGTCCATAACGCTGATCTCGTCCATTGACATCAATTCTTTTCCTGTCTTCTGATAATTCAGGGAATGAGAGACTTCCTTGCCCCGGCTTTCGCCCGTGTTGTACAGGTCAATGGTCTCTTTTCCGAGAATTTCGGACATCTCTTTCAGGGTAGTCTTTTCTTTACCGCCGAGAAAGAGCGTAGTATCGCAGTTTCCGACTATCGTATCGGCATTGTCTTTATATTCCTCAAAAAACAAGAGAAAAGCAAAAAGAGTACAATTTCAACAAAAATAAAAAAGAGTGCCATTCCCACGCATTAAGCGTAGAAACGGCACTCTTGTCGTTTATTATGCTGATTTAGTGATTACGGGGATTATAGTTCGGACAGCGTACTATGACAGCGCGAAAGCTCTGTTTACATTTATTGCGGCATTCCTTACATCTCTTGTTGTAACGGTGCTGCAAAACCACGTTATTGAATCGTTCGTTTGTATCACACGGGCATTGCAAACAGCTTGCAGAAATTGTCGATGTTCGGGAAAAGCTTCTCACGAAGCATTGTTGTTATCAGAGGGGCTTTTGCTTTTGTACGTTCAGTGCCCATCCCCAGTGTTGCCGCCAGCCGGAACAGTGAAAATGCTCCGCATATATTGCCGATAAGCCCGAGCTTCTCTGGATCAGTAGTATCAAAATAAGTAGAAAGCGTGATGTCCCATACCTGTGCTGCTGATTTGCAGTCAAGTCCGATCACCTGCAAAGATATATTATCATCTTTCCCCCCGCCGCTGGACATTACAAGATATGAGCCGGCAATGTCAAACAGAGAGTTTCCACGGCTTATGTCCGCCATATCTATCAGTACAAGCTCACCGTCAGACTGCACCATTACATTATTGGTATGGTAATCACCGTGTATCATTACGCTTCCGTCAGGGATAGAGTCCAATAATTTTATAAGCATACCGATTTCTTCGTCTGTAAAATAACTGCCGGCTTTATGTAATCTGTCACGGTAGATATCTTTTATGTCACCGTAAAGCGTCGGGTCTGCTTCCGTGGAATTGAGCGTTTTCAGCAAAGTTCCGAATTTAACGGCATATTCCCGCAGCTTATCGGGATGAGCCATGATATACTTACCGACGGTAGTCGCTCCTGCCATTTCAAACACAAGACCGGGTCCTTCCTCTGTCTCAACTATGTCATAAGCGATTGCGGACGGAACGCCGTGTACGAATGCGTTCTTTGCGTATTCACGTTCCTTTTCGATAAGAGAAAGCGGGCTGTTGTCGTGATAGACTTTGATGATCGTTTCTTCGTCAAGCCTATAGACCTTGCCGTGACCGCCCTGCCCTATCACTTCACAGCCTGCAAGCGACACCTTCCGCAGAGCCTTCTTCACATCGAGCAGCTCTGTAAATCCCGTTGTCTCGAATATATCATACACATCGCGTGAAACATTGATGACCGGCAGAGGTTTGCCGATGCTCTTGCGGAGCTTCATCAGCACGCGCAGTCCTGCGCTTGATATGTATTCAAGCTTTGCTGCGTCTATGATGATATCACTTGTTTTACCTTCCACAGCACCGAATATTTCCTTCTCGGCCTGCGGAGCGTTGTTTGTGTCTATCCTGCCTTCAAGGACGATAGTCACCATTCCGTTTTTTTCGTTGATGGTCATAGCCGTACTCCTCCCACATTAGGCATAACACCATTCCATGTGTTAAAAAATCATACAATCATTATACCACCCTCTCCCAAAACTGTCAACCGTTTTATCCCCCTACAACTTCCACGATCCATCTGCCGTCAGACGTATAGACGTGACCGTAACGGTCAACCGTCAGTTTTTCACCTTTCTGAACAGCCTGATAGATGATCTTTGTGTCCTCCGGCAGCGCGCCCTTCATCACAGTCCCGTCATAAGCGTCAATATTTTCTTGCTCAACAAAATATCTTTTTTATGCTGATAAGAAAAGGATAAAAAAAGGCTCTGAACTTTGTTGCTAAATGGTTCAGCGCCTTGATTTGTTATTGAATACGGCTGCGTGGGGTGGGTGTGTCCATATGGGGTGTTTACAGTATAGAAGATGTCGCCGTTGCAGGTAACTGAGCCGCCGTCGATATACAGCTCGGAGTTACCGGCCTTCGCGTCACCGGACATTGACTGTTAAACTATGATGCCCCAGACGAGATTTTCGTTCTGTTTTGTTGTCGGCATAGTCGAGGAAAGTTCAGAGTCAAACATATACAGCTTATTAAGTCCCTCGATGCACACACCTTCGGAATTCTTAGCGGTGAGTTCCGCGTTATTCACAGCTATGTCAGCCGTGCAGTATATCGCGGACGAACCTGTTCCGGTCGCAGTGTAGGAGCCGCCGTCAACTACCATAATACTGCTTTTTTCATCACGTTTTCCTCCTTTTTTATTCAGGTTATATTTTCATAAAGGTACATCGCAGAGATTATCTGGTATTTGTCACCCCGCAAGATACAAGGGAATATACGTTTCGATTATTTACGATCCGATGTATTGTAAATAATGCGTCCTCAACAACTGCCTTATGGCAGTTGTTGTTCCTAAATCCGCAATGCGGATTTAGGAAAGCCTTGAAAATACACTTTCAGCGTATTTTCAACTACGGTCGGACAAAAGTGCAAGAAAAATGTGATTATTCTGGAATTTTCCTTGCACTTTTGCAACCGCGAACAGGCTTCAAGCCGCGCTATGAAGCCTGTTCACGATTGATGAGCAGACATTAATTATAAATATCGGTTCCGTATTGTTCCCGGCAGGAGGCTTGGAGCAGTACGGAATTCTTTTTGCTGAACGCTCCGGACCGCCTGTATGAAAAGGTTTTCAGTACTGTCGTTTTGTGATTTAATGGTAAACGGAACGGCATTTGCCGTCAGCTTTAGTAAATTTTTCATATTTTTGAAAATTATGAAAATTTGTGTTGACTTTTATTATATTAAATGGTATAATATTAAGCAATATGCGGAAGTTATACGGCTTTTTCTAAAAATATACTGCCACATACGGAATTTCTCCGTATAAAGAAAAGGAATGAAAAAACGGCAGTCGGAATGACCTTACTAAAAAATTTGAATATTTGCAAAATATTTGCAAAAAATCACTGCCACATTCAGATTTCCGGCGTATAAACTAACAGAAAGCCAAAAAAACAAGAAATTCCGCATTGCGGATAAGAAAGGAAGATCATTATGACAAGTATGAAGAGGCGAGTAACAAGCGTTCTCGTAGCAGCCGCTACCGTAATGTGCGTAGGCGTTGCATCATTGCAGGGAGGATTCGCACCTGTTGTCGATCTCGGCATCAGCGCAAGTGCGGCGAACGGTATCGGTTACATTAATTCGACGGGCGATTACAAGACCTGCTCGTCCTATGACAGGATAACATCAAGCACAACAAAGCTCACAGGCGGCTGGTACATAGTTGACCGCAATGTTACTCTCAGCAACAGACTTAACGTAACGGGCGACGCAAACCTTATCCTTATGGATGGCTGCACCCTTACAGCCAAGAAGGGTATCAACGTATCTAACGCAAGCAAGTTCAACGTATATACACAGGACGGCGGCAGCGGAAGACTTTTCGCCGGTACTTCCAACGGTACATCTTCAACGGCTGATGCCGGCAGATGCGGTCTCGGCGGTACCGATGCCACTATCAACATCATAGGCGGTCAGGTATATGCGGTAGGCGGCAGCGGAGCTCCCGGAATCATGGGTGACGTTATCCGTCTTTACTGGACAAATCCGGACGATCTCGTATATGCATCATCTTACAGCAGCGCTGCAAGACTCCAGATGCCGTTCGTTGATGCCAAGAACAAGAAGGCATACGGCGTAGGCTCGCAGTCCGCGGCTTCCGTAAAGGGAGTAACGCTCCAGGCTGCAAACATGATAAACTCCGATACAACATATCTGAATAACGGTACATACGTTGCTTCCGGCAGCGTTACAAACCGCAACCGTATAGTTGTTGACAGCGATGTAAACATCATTCTTGCCGATAACGCAGTGCTCAAGGCTACCGAGGGCATTACCGTTGCAAGCGGCAACAGACTTAACATCTCCGGTAAGGGTACCCTTTATGCAGGTACTTCCAGCGGATCCTCTTCCTCCGCTGCGGCAAACAACGCAGGTATAGGTTCCGAGAACGGCGGCCGTGCAGGTGATATCATCATCGAGAGCGGCAAGGTTTATGCGGCAGGCGGCAGAAACGCTTCCGCTATCGGCGGCAGCAACGCTTATGTTGAGATCGACGGCGGTAATGTTTCCGCAACGGGCGGCTCCAACGGAACCGGTATCGGCGGCAGCAACGCAAGCGTAAGACTCGGCTGGAAGAACAGCTCCGATACGATCTACGCTTCTTCCTACAACGGAAGCATCAACTTCACCAAGTCAATGTACATCGACGGTACAGGCGAGAGCGCAAGATCCGGCAACATCGACGGTCAGACCCTCGTAACAAGCTCCAGAGTTTCGAGCTGCAGAGTTTCGTTTGAAACCAACGGCGGCAGCTACATAAGCCCTGTTAACGTTTCTTACAACAGCTATTTGACCAACCTTCCCACTCCTTCAAAGAACGGCTATGTATTCGACGGCTGGTACACCGACAGATACTTCAACCACTACTTCAACACCAACACACGCATAACCTCCAACCTTACACTTTACGCAAAGTGGACAAACGGTGACTGCAGAGTTACATTCAATGCCAACGGCGGCAGAATGATCGACGGCAGAACCACAGGCTATGCCGATGTAAGCTACAACAGCCGTGTTTACGAGCCCGTAGATCCCACAAGAAGCGGCTACCTGTTCGACGGCTGGTACACTGACAAGAACTGCCGTTACCTCTACAACTTCAATGACAGAGTAACAAGCAACCTCACACTGTACGCAGGCTGGTATGAGAACAAGAGCTACATTACAGTCAAGTTCAACACCATGGGCGGTACTTCCGTTCCGGATATGACGATTGACTACGGCGCAACTCTCAATACACGCGGACTCGGCAACCCCACAAAGAGCGGTTACACATTCGACGCTTGGTACTATGACCGCGGATGCAATCTTCAGGTTGACTGCTACCACGACACATTCTATGAGGATACAACACTCTACGCAGGTTGGATCAGACAGGCTTCCCGTGAATACACAATAAGCTACGACTCCATGGGCGGTTCTTATGTAAGCTCCAGAAAGGTTGCTGAAGGCGATCCGATAGGCGCTTCCGAGATGCCTTACAGAGACGGTTATGAATTCCGCGGCTGGTTCACAGACAGAAGCTGCCATACAATGGTAAATCTTGATACTCCCGTTTACAGCAACATCACTCTCTACGCAGGCTGGAGTTCAATCGCTCCCACATACCTCACAGTATCGTATGATTCGATGGGCGGTTCGTTCGTAATGTCAAGAAACGTTGCATACGGCGACTGCATCGGAGCTTCCGAAGTTCCTTACAAAGACGGCTATGAGTTCACAGGCTGGTACACAAACAGAAGCTGCACAACACTTGTTAACATCAACACTCCTGTTTACAACGATGTTACACTCTACGCAGGCTGGGTAAAGGATGCTCCTCCTGTAACAACGAACTACACAGTAGCTTACTACGTAGATGATCAGTATGTTTACTCCGAGTACGTTCCCGAGGGCGGTTATGCAAGCGGTTACGGCGGATATGACTTCAAAACAAGAAGCGGTCAGAACTTCTCCTTCGCAACTCCTATCTACAGCGACATCGATCTCTTCGCTTACAACACTCCTATCCTTTACAACGATGAGCCCGGCTTCAATAACGATGACTGGTGGTACGCAGGTTCCACATTCGGCGGTGCCGGTCTGATAGCTGCAATAGCAGGCGGCGTGGTTGTAATCGGCGGCGGCGTAGCAGCAGGTGTAGTTCTCAGCAAGAGAAAGAAGAACGGCAAGTCCGACGACAAGAACAACGAGAACAAGTGATCAGATAACGAGTGATCGTTGAATAAGTCTTAACGAAAAAGAATGGATTTCCCCTCACCGAAAGGTGAGGGGAAATTTGTGTTTCAGAAAAAAACTCCCCCACGTCAGGGGGAGGGGAAACGGATATTAGTGAATAACGAAAAATGAATAGTGAATGATCGTAGAGCGGCTGCGCCGGATATCCGGAACGTGACGGGAGAAAGGGCGCAGTGCGTATGTACATCATTTTTGCATAAAAGGAACAAAGACTGCAAGAAGCAGTGCGAGCATACCGAAATTAATTGCCGAGAACCACAGCAGATATCTCTTTGTGTCCGCGTTGCTGGTAGGCTTGTAAAGCTGGAGCGAGATAAGGCTCGCCATTGAGGCTATCGGTGTGCCGAGTCCGCCGATATTCACGCCGGCAAGAAGCGCCGGACCGTTATCGGTAAAGCCGGAGAGCATCACGGCGGCGGGGACGTTGCTTATTCCCTGCGAAAGAAGAGATGATACAAGTATTTCATTCCCGGTAAGTATGCCGGAGAGGAAATCCCGTACCGTGTCGATGCGGGCGATGTTGCCAACAAAAACGAAAAAGCACACGAATGTCAGAAGCAGGATATAATCCGCTTTCAGCAGGAGATACCTGTCAAAGATCAGAGCCGCGGCAACCGCTGCTGCGGCGCATATCCAGAACGGGATAAATTTCAGCACTGCGGCAATGCATATCAGAAACAGTACGGCATATACGATCAGTCGTTTGTGTGATATCTCACGGTGATGCTCGTTCCTGCGGCTGCACCCGGTCTTAGGTATCAGCATCGCAAGCAGCATAAGGCAGATAAGGCTTACCGCACCTATGGGCAGCATTTCGGTGATGAACTGCAATGCGGTCATGTCATACCGGTCGAACAGATAGAGGTTCTGCGGATTGCCGAATGGTGTCATCATGCTTCCGAGATTGGCAGCGGCGGTCTCAAGCACTATCGTGAGTATGCGGCTGCGCTCGTCGCAGATGTCGGAAAAGGCGAGTATGGTCAGCGGTACGAAGGTTATCAGCGCAACATCATTTGTTATGAGCATTGACGAAAAGAAGCACACGACGATCAGAAACCTTGCAAGCCGGCGGATATTTCCGGCTTTTTTCAGCAGTACGAAGGTCATCTTCTCGAAAAGACCTACGCTCCGCAGTCCGGCAACGGCTATCATCAGGGCGAAAAGCTCGGCGAGAACACTGAAATTGCAGTAATCCGCATAACCCGCGTCGGGCGGCACGGCGAGCATCGTTGCGGCCGCAGCGATGAATGCGATCACAAACACCGGCTGCGACTTACAGAACCCGATAAAAACATTCATTTTCTTCTACCA
>CACZGM010000129.1 GCA_902780695.1 uncultured Ruminococcus sp.
GATGCGGAGTCTTCCGTCCCGGCGCTTGTCCGTGTTTCTTCCGCGCTTTCGGTTATATCGGATATAACTGTTTCTTCGGAGCTTTCGGCATTAGTTGTCGTTTCGGCTTCCGTAACGACGGTATCGCTTATTGCGGCGGCTACCGAAACAGAAACAGAGGTGCTTTCAGCGGAGGTCGTCACCGCAGCCGGAGCGGTCTGCGCATTGCCGCACGCCGAAAACGCAAGCAGTGCAAGTATCGCTATGAATGAGATTATGCGCTCACGCAGCTTTTTCACGATGCAGCTCCTCCTTTATAATATATAAACGAGACGTATATCAGTCTCCGACCCGGCAAACAGTGTAAAAGCGTCTGTAAACCGCTTTTACGATTGCCGATAAAAACAGTTCTCAAAATTACCCTATACATTATATCACACTTTTTCTGATTTGTCACCCCATATTTTGAAAAAAATACACAAAAAGCAGAAAAATTTTGCAAACCGCTTGACTTTATCCGTAAATGTGATATAATATATCACTGTAAACCTGTTTTGATTTACACCGGTTCAAATTCACGAAAGGTCGGTGCGGTATGTCAAAGACTCTCGATCATACGATACTTTTCGATATATACGCTCCGCTGCTTACCGAAAAGCAGCGCGACACTCTCGACCTTTATTATAATGAAGATCTTTCTCTCGGTGAGATTGCCGAGAGCGCCGGCATCACAAGACAGGCGGTCATGGGCTGCATACAGAAATGTGAAAACAGACTTGAAGAGCTTGAGAATGATATGGGGCTTGCGGACAGATTCAGAAAAATAACTGCCCTGCTCGACGAGCTTGAAGGATTTGAAACGGACGACCCGGTCGCTATGGATATCATAGGCAGGATAAGAGAATTGCTGTAAGGAGTGAGAACATTGGCATTTGAAGGACTTTCCGAAAAGCTCGGCAAAATATTCAAGAACCTTAAAGGCTACGGCAAGCTGAACGAAAAGATCGTAAACGAGGCTATGCGTGAAGTCAAAATGGCACTTCTTGAAGCGGACGTAAGCTATAAAGTCGTTAAGAAGTTCGTTGCCGATGTAAGTGAAAAGGCAGTCGGTGCTGAAGTAATGGAATCCCTCACTCCCGCACAGCAGGTCATAGATATAGTTCACGCAGAGCTCTGCAACTTAATGGGAAACACGAATGCGAGAATAGACTTCCCGTCCAAGCCGCCCTGCGTTATAATGATGTGCGGCCTTCAGGGTGCCGGTAAAACGACACACTCCGCAAAACTCGCGAAGTATCTCAAAGAACAGAACCGCAGACCGATGCTCGTTGCCTGTGATATCTACCGTCCCGCAGCTATAGACCAGCTGAAAGTCGTAGGTGAAAAAGCGGGCGTGAAGGTCTTTGAAATGGGACAGGAAAACCCCGTTAAGATCGCGAAGGAAAGCATAAAATACGCTAAGGACAACGGTCACGACGTAGTTATCCTCGATACCGCCGGTCGTCTGCATATAGACGAACAGCTCATGGAGGAACTTGAAAACATCAAAGCCGAGACCTCACCGAACGAGATACTGCTCGTTGTCGATTCAATGACAGGTCAGGATGCGGTCAACGTCGCAAAGAGCTTCAACGAAAAGCTCGACATCACCGGCGTTATCCTCACAAAGCTCGACGGTGACACAAGAGGCGGTGCGGCTCTGTCCGTACTTGCAGTAACCGGCAAGCCCATAAAATTCGCGGGTATCGGTGAAAAAATAGAAGACCTCGAAGTGTTCCATCCCGACCGTATGGCTAACCGCATACTCGGTATGGGCGACGTACTCTCGCTTATTGAGAAGGCGAAAGAGACCTTCGACGAAAAAGAAGCCGACAAACTCGCCAAGAAGCTCCAGTCCAACAAATTCGATATGAACGACCTGCTCTCGCAGTTTGAACAGATAGAGAAAATGGGAAGTATGTCCTCGCTTATCAATATGATACCGGGACTCAGCGGAAAAGTCAAGGAAGAGGACATCGACGAGCGGAAGATGCCGCGCACAAAAGCGATAATCCTTTCCATGACAAAGCGCGAACGTGAAAAGCCCTCGATCATCGACGCGAAGCGCAAGCGCCGTATAGCGGCAGGCTCCGGAACAAAAGTAGAGGACGTGAACAACCTGCTCAAGCAGTTCGATATGATGCAGAAGATGATGAAGCAGATGAACGGCAAGGGCGGCAAGCGCAAGGCTATGAATATACTCCGCGGAATGGGCGGTATGGGAGGCATGGGCGGCTTCCCGGGTATGTAAAGAATGAATAATTGTGGTGCGGCTTCGACGCGCTTTTGAATCGTGACGAGCGGGAAACATTTATCATTATCACAAGCAAGTCTATAATGTGCAGAGCACGTTATATATACATTAAAATCAATTTATGAGGTGAAAGAAAATGGCAGTTAAGATCAGACTCAGAAGAATGGGTGCAAAGAAGGCTCCTTTTTACAGAGTGGTAGTTGCGGATTCCAGATATCCGAGAGACGGACGTTTCATTGAAGAGATCGGCTACTACGATCCCACAAAGGAACCCTCCGTTATCAACATCGATGCTGATAAGGCACAGACATGGATCAAGAACGGCGCACAGCCTACCGACACAGTAAAGAAGCTCCTTAAGATCAAGGGCATCAACTGATCGGAGGTCTATCAATGAAAGAACTCTTGTACGCAATGGTGGAAGAGCTTGTAGAGGACAAGTCCGCGATAGAGATCAAGGTCGATGAACCCGGCGAGGACGGCACTGTAGTTTATCATCTGCACGTTGCTCCTAATGATATGGGAAGAGTCATCGGCAAACAGGGTCGTATCGCAAAGGCTATCAGAACCATTATGCGCGCAGGTGCCGTAAGACACAGCGAAAAGGTAATGGTGGAGATAGACTGACCGGAATCCCGGTGTCTTCACAAGCCGAATGTGGGAGAACCGTTTAAAAGCGGTTCTTTTGCATTTTATCATTGTCCGTTCCGCTTCCATGCCTTCAGATCAATAAGAAGTGTTCCGGACATAATTAAGGAGATAGTATATGAAGAAGATCACAAAAGCGCTCTGCGCGGCAGCTATGTGCGGAGTTATGATACTGACCGGCTGCTCCGGCAGCAATAACGGCGGTGCGATTACGGCAGCCGAGAATCAGGCAACAGAACCGCGCCTTATAAAGAGCACGGCTGCCGGCAATTCCGGCGAGGTCACGATAGAACCCGGCGACACATACGCGGTCATAAGCGTAAGAGATTTCGGTGACATCAAAATAAAGCTGTTCCCCGATCTTGCGCCTTACTCGGTGTATAACTTCACTGAGCTTGCCAAAAAGGGTACCTACAACGGCAGAAACTTCCACCGCCTTAAGGAGAACTTCATGATACAGGGCGGATCCGCAAACGGCATGGGCGGCGGCGGACAATCTATCGACGGTGGGAACTTCAAGGACGAGGTTAATACAAGCCTGCGTCATTATTACGGAGCTCTCTGCTACTCCTCGAATATGCTCGGCGATCTTTCCGACGGCTTCTATATCGTGAACAACAAGACCCCGATGACCGTCAGCGCGGAAGGCTATAAGTCGAACTCGGGAACTTATGAACAGTACAAGGCTATGTATCAGATGTATCTCTCCATGTTTGAAGAGGGCTCTTCGGATTACGCACTCTACAAGCAGGCGTATGACCACAGCGCTTTTGTATGTGAAGCAATGAAGGCTATGGGCGAGACATTTACCGACGCAGTCAAGGAAACATATCTCGCAAAAGGCGGCTATCCGCAGATAGACGGCGCATACACCGTTTTCGGTCAGACTGTCGAAGGGTTTGATGTAATAGACAAAATAACAGCCGTACAGAAGATCGATGACGGCAACGGAAATATCACAAAGCCCGCCAATGAGATCATCATTGACAAGGTCGAGATATTCACAATGGAATAATCAGTTCCGCGCGGATCCCACACCGGCAGCAGCTATAATACAGAGCTTACTGCTATAGCTGCCTCTGACCGGAATGCAGTGGAGCCGGCAAAGATTCCGTAACACCATAATACAGAACAAGACCGCCGTATAATGATCGGCGGTCTTATTGCTTTTCATTGATAACATCTAAAACTTCGGTCTGCTTCTCGACGACGCAGAACTGCCCGTCACGATAAAGAACGAATACCTGCTCACCCTTTTCTATATCTGTCTCATATTCGGATATCGCTTCAAATTCGTATCGCTTTCCGTGATATTCGAGCGATATGCGCCCGTAATCGTCTCCCGCGATACGTTCGGTACACACCGCGGCAGTGCCGCTGATGTCTGTCTTTTCCGAAAGCTCGTCCCCGAAGATATTAACATAGAAAGGCTTGATAAAGTGCATCACTGTAAAATTCACGATGCAGCCGAATGCCGCAGACGCAGGGAAACTCAGGAAAGGGTGCAGTCCGAGGAGCTTCATGAATATGCCGAATACACCAAAGGACATACCCCATACTGTCAGCATGGTGAGATTGTACGGGATAAAGTCCCCTATCGGCACGGTATCTCCCTTTATATTGTGCAGTCTTTCTTCCATTCCGAAAGAGCGTATCTTTTCCATATAA
>CACZGM010000130.1 GCA_902780695.1 uncultured Ruminococcus sp.
CAGGCAAGGTAGGAAAGGAGATCGTATGAGCAGATATATCGGCAGCGGTACGGTCGTGCTCGACAGCATACCGTCCGTGGTGTCATTCGGCTCGGCTGTGGGCAGAATGGAAGGCGCCGGTCCTCTCGGCAGCTGTTTCGACTATGTGAGCGAGGATTCCGCGTTCGGAGAAAACACATGGGAGAAAGCGGAGAGCCGTCTCCAGCAGCACGCATTTGAACAGGCGCTGATACGCGGGAATATCGCGGAAAGCGACATCAGCTTCGTATTCGCGGGTGACCTTCTGAATCAATGCACCGGCTCGGCATACAGTATGCGCAACAACGGTGCGCGGTTCATAGGGCTTTACGGTGCTTGCTCGACTATGGCAGAAAGCCTTGCGCTCGCGTCGGTATTTGCGGACAACGGTGTCGGTACGCTGAATGCCGCTCTGACATCATCGCATTTCTGCTCCGCGGAAAGGCAGTTCCGCTTCCCGGAAACTTACGGCGGACAGCGGACTCCCACCGCACAGTGGACGGCAACAGCAAGCGGCTGCGCGATAGTCGGTGCGCACTCGGAGCCGCCGTTCGTCCGCTCGGTCACGATAGGCACCGTCACGGATATGGGGATAAAGGACGCGAACAACATGGGTGCTGCTATGGCTCCGGCGGCTTACGACACGATAAAGACGCATCTTGACGCGCTCGGAAAATCTCCTGATGACTTCGATCTGATACTGACCGGCGATCTCGGATATGTCGGCAGCGAGCTGCTTTACGACCTGTTCATGCAGGACGGTGTGAAGCTCGGAGAACGTCACAACGACTGCGGTATGATGATATTCGACCGCGAAAAGCAGGACGTTCATGCGGGCGGTTCCGGCTGCGGATGCAGCGCTTCGGTGCTTTGCGGGCATATTCTCCCGCTGATAAGGAAAGGCGAGCTGAAAAACGTGCTGTTCACGGCAACGGGCGCACTGATGTCAACCACGCTCGTCCAGCAGGGAGAGAGCATTCCCGGTATAGCTCACTGTGTTCATCTGAGCTTTTCCGACAATACTTTATAAGGAGAACATTTATGGATTATCTATGGGCTTTTCTCGTCGGCGGAGCACTATGCGCGGCAGGACAGGTACTTATTGACCTTACCGGCATGACACCTGCGAGAATTCTTGTGACTTACGTTGTATCGGGAGTTGTTCTCGGCGCACTCGGCATTTACGAGCCTGTCGCCGACTTTGCCGGAGCGGGTGCGACCGTACCCCTTACCGGATTCGGATATAACCTTGCGAAAGGCGTAAAAAAGGCTGTTGCTGAAAACGGGCTTATTGGCTCGCTGACCGGCGGACTTGAAGCCTGTGCTGGCGGTATAACCGCCGCAGTGGTATTCGCACTTATCGCGGCTGTTGTGTTCGGACGCGGAGACAAAACCAAAGGCATTGTAACAGGCGGATAAAAATAATGCCGTTTCCCTGATTTACCGGGAAACGGCATTGCTGTATTTATACCCATTTGTCTGCTGCCATCGGCTCCGCAGCCCGTCATTCTTCTTTGCCGTCTTTTCCGTAGTATTTTATGCACACCATCGTCATATCGTCTGCCTGCGGTGAACCGTGCGCAAAATCACTTACCGCACCGGCTACATTCTTTATAAGATCATCTGTAGAAGCGTCCGGGGCCATATTGAGCGCATCGACGGCACGCTGCGTCCCGAAAAGTTCATTATCCGGATTGGTTGCTTCGGGTACACCGTCGGTATAGACGAATATACAGTCACCTTTTCTGAGCTGCATTTCATACGACTTGAAAGTCATACCTGCCATACCGCCGAGAACAAAGCCGTGCTTGTCTTTGTAAAGCTCAAATCCTTTACCCCTGTTCAGCATCGGGTATTCGTGTCCGGCATTCGCGCAGCTCAGACGGCCGGTGCTTATTTCAAGAATTCCGAACCATACGGTCACAAACAATTCGAGCTTGTTCCTCTCGCAGATACGTGTATTCACAAATTCAAGTATTTCCGACGGAGTTCCGCCCATAAGCGCACGGTCACTTATAAGTATCATCGCTGACATCATAAACAGTGAAGCGGGTATTCCCTTTCCGGAAACATCGGCTATTACCACAGCAAGATGGTCGCTGTCGATATAGAACAGATCGTAGAAATCTCCGCCGATCTCCTTGGCAGGCGTCATTGATGCCGATATATCGAATTCTTTTCTTCCCGCAAACAGCTCCGATACATCCGGGAGCGAACCGCGCTGTATCCTTGTTGCGAGGTCAAGCTCTGCGGTAACTTTCTGCCTCTCCTCCGCAAGCTGGATGTTCTCGTCTGTGTAACGGTCTATCTCACGGGCAAGCTGTGATATATCGTCCGCAAGATCTCCGAACTCATTGTTCGACGTTATCCCGCTCATTCTTTCCTCGACCTTGCCGCTGTCCTTGTCGGCTATATATCCTCTTACACCCCTCTGTATGGTCATAAGCGGTCTTATTGCCGTGATATTCAGGAAGTGCATAAGCAGCGCAACAGCAGCGAGCATGATACCTATACCGATCACAGCCATAACGGTGAGGTTTTCAAACAGACCCTTCTTGAATCGTGTCCAGTCATAAATTATGCATACCGCACACTTTACTTCACCGTTGACGGCAACAGGCGCATATCCGATATAATAGCTGTCACTGCCCGGATCATCGACTATCTCATATTCTGTCTGCTTATAATTGCCGGAACGCATTTTCTGCACCGCATGGTGACGGCTTATGTCGAAATCAAGTCTGTCACCGAGCGAATACGATCTTTCGACAAAATCTTTATCCCCGCGGATATAGATATATCCGCAGTTTTCCTCGCTTATATCTACAAGGTAAATACCGTCGTAATTGAACTCATAGCTTTCATAGTCGAACCCTGCCGCGGTTATCAGATAACTGTCGCTCGCCAGTACGAGCTTTTCCGCATCGCTTAATTTATCAAACACCTCATCGGTGATCTCCTCTTCTATCGCATATACGTTAGCGCCTGCTTCGCGTTCTTCCTTGGTGATCTCCCGCCTTATATTCTCCGGGTGCTCACGCCAGTAATCAAGAAGAACCGAAACTGCACTGAGATCGAGAACAGAATCCCTGTTGCGGATCAGATCACGGTCTATCATTTCGTTCTTTGCGTTAAGATACATGGCAGTCGAACCGACGTATATTACCGTTCCGAGTACCGCGACTATAAGCATGAAGAAGACAAGCGTTATCACGCCGACCTGTATAAGAAGTCTTTTTCTTTTCCTTGTCATAATATCTCCTGTTTTATGGTTGTGATCGGCAGCTTACTGCATAGGGGATCAGAACCGACATAGTTATCATTCTCCTGTCCGTCTTCAGGGCGAAATGAGCTTGACATCAAGAAATGTGTCCGCCTTGAAAATACTCTGAAAGTGTATTTTTAAGGCTCTCCGAAGTCCGCATTGCGGATTTCGGAACAACAACTGCCATAAGGCAGTTGTTGAGGACACATTAATTATATCATTTCGCAGCAATAAAGTCAATCTGTCACCGCAAGCAAAATACACGATTTTTCGCAATTATTTTCCGTATTTTCGGAAAAAATTATTGACAAGAGAAGAAATAAATGGTACAATATTATCTGCGCGGACATAGTTTATCGGTAGAACTTCGGCTTCCCAAGCCGACGAGGCGGGTTCGATTCCCGTTGTCCGCTCCATCTTTATTGAACGCTTTAGATATTATGCCCACAAAAGGCTTGGTTAAGCCATTTGTGGGCATAAGTCTTTTGGATTCAAAAATCCCAATTCCATAGATATTTTTTGACCAAAAAAACGACCAACGGGACTTGAACCCCCTTGGGTATAAAACTTTCAAACTGAAATTCGTGATAATTTAACAAATTTACAGAAAATGCCCGCTGATCTCGGAACAAGTCCGAACGAAAGTAATGCGGGCATTTTTTCTGTAATGTTCACAAAGTTTTCTCTGAAAGTTTGTGTAAATATCCGAATTATTTGACTTTCTCCGACCGATATGATATAATCGGAAAGGTCGCATAAACGACCGGAATCGGAGATGAAATTCAATGGAAAATATAGAGGTCACAGTCATCGGCGGCGATATCTCCCCCGCCGAACGAGATGAATATATAGAGCGAGGAAAGAAGAACAAGCCGGACATGATGCTGACGGCGGTAGAGATCGCACTTGACGGCGAGTACGCAGATGTAACGTACCGATACAGCGATATCCCGCCAAATATGACGATCTGCATCGGCGGCTGCATGATCGGTAGGTTCGGCAGCTTCAACCGCGGTAAGCAAGCCGAATACCTTGATCGTGTACCGAACGACATAAACTAAACAATTGAGAGCCTGTAAGCTCAGATGCGAGCAACATCGCATTTGAACTTGCAGGCTCTTTTTTGTTGCAAAAATTCAGCAGAAACAGAGATATTCGTTGGCGATAACAAGAAAAAATCGTCAATGTATAT
>CACZGM010000131.1 GCA_902780695.1 uncultured Ruminococcus sp.
TCCGCCTTGAAAATACGCTGAAAGTGTATTTTCAAGGCTTTCCTAAATCCGCATTGCGGATTTAGGAACAACAACTGCCATAAGGCAGTTGTTGAGGACACATTACATTATAGTGCAAAATCCCGCCTTTGTCAACCGGGACTTGTTGACGCGACACCGCCGGTGTGATATAATATTGGCAATGCCGATGAAAAGGGTGAAATATATGGATATAAAAAACAGCGTTGAAAACAAAAGACCTGAACTTGACAGCAGGCTCGACGGAAAGACATTTCTGAATTATTACTGGCTTAAAGAGGAACTTTTCGCTTTTTGCAGGGAAAACGGACTGTCCGCTTCCGGCAGCAAAGCCGAGCTGACAGCGCGTATAGCGGCATTTCTTGACGGCAGGGAGGCTGTATTAACCGGCGGTATGCGAAAGAAAAAAGGCGCTGTCGGCGAGATCGTGCCGGACAGCGTTATCGAACGGGATATAGTGTGCTCTGAAAAGCACAGGGCATTTTTCAGAAAGCATATCGGAAACAGCTTCACGTTCAACGTCACATTCCAGAAGTGGCTGAGATCCAATGCGGGAAAGACATACGGCGACGCGATAGAAGCGTACCGTGAGATAATGCGCTCCAAAAAGCAGACAGAAACGAAGATAGACAGCCAGTTTGAATACAACGCATATATTCGCGATTTTTTCGCGGACAACAAAGGGAAAACGCTGAAAGACGCGATAAGATGCTGGAAGTACAAAAAGAGCATCGGCGGGCATAACCGCTATGAGCGCGGTGATCTTGCGGTGCTGGATAACGGCGTAGAGTGACTCGACGTTTACAGCAGTCCGACAGCCTGAAATCCAAGTATCCCGGCTATACATACAATACTCCCGACAAGGTTCAGCCCTGTCGGGCGTGTGCTTTTATCGAACAGCCCGGCTATGAATATCGTTATCAGCATCATCGGTGAGATAAACGCGGCATTTGTGAGACTCTCGGCTGTAACGGCATTCTCTCCGAGCAGACCGAGCGCGTTAGGCAGCTTGCATAACAGTACGATGATAACGCCCTTTTTGCCCTCGGGACTGTTTTTCGCGATAGAAAACGGCTTAGCGGCGGGTGCGGTCACAACCGCGAGTATTATCAGCGCGAAAAGCAGCATAAGCGTCGTGGAGATTATACCCTCCGCGAATTTCACCACTATCCCGTACAGGAATCTTGCACCAAGGTACAGCACAAGCGGAAGTGCTATCTTTTTGTAGTTGACCTGACCGCGCCCGGAAACGGCGATAAGCACAAGACCCGCGACGGTAAGTGCGATGAACAGCAGCTTCGGAATGCTCAGCGCTTCGCTGTCAAGTATCATATCGGTGAAATATGACACGAACAGCAGTATTCCGAGCCATGCTTTCAGCTCGAACGCAGACATCTGTTCAAGTATCTTGGCGCTCATGTCGAATTCGAGATATTTTGACAGCGCGATAAGCAGTACAAATAACGCCGCGAGCCAGTTCGGCGTGAGTGTGCAGTCGGAGAAGGGGAGCGTTAGAAGCAGGAACGGCACTGTTCCTGCCGCCATAAGGAATGTAAGCTGTGAGCCGTTGTATCCGGCTTTGCTTACAGCATATTTGTCATTCAGCGAGCAGATCGTGTAAAGCCCGACCACCGCAAGCATCAGAAGCATAGATCTTTCCGTCCTTAATTCTGAACTATGAAATATAGGTGCTGACTTTTATGTTTTTTACAGGTTAAGAGCGCATCTTTTCATTGAATCACGATATTATATCACACGAAGTCAAAAATGTCAATCCGCGGGAATGAACAAAATCCGCAGACTTTTCCCTGTTTCTGTTGTTGCAAATGCTTGTATGAGCATTGACATATCGGGGCAATGATGTTATAATCATAGTAGGTGAGATCATGTCTGTATGGAGATTCGCCGGACCGGAGGTGTTTGTCATGGAAGCGCAGGACGAGATAAGAAGAAAAACACGGATACACCGAAATAATCTTTATACACTGGGAAACGGGATCATAGCTGTCGGAGTGTGGAGTGTCATACAGCTGATACTGATGATGCTGAACACCCCGGAAGTATTTGTGCCTGCGGCGGAAGCGGAAAATATCCCCAGTGAGCTGGTGATGTTAACTGCGGCTGTAAGTTTGGCTCTGTTACTCGGCATAAGTATAGGCTTGTACATATTTGCGGGAGCCCGTGCAAGAGCGGAGGGACTCGGAAAACGGCAGAAACCGTTCTATATCGTGCTAATCGGGCTGCTGGCGGTCATTCACGTTTTATCCGTTATATATGTTATTTCCGCCGCACTGATACCCGATATAAAAATCGGTATGTCGCCCGTGGGTATGGTCGTGTCGGTGATAGTCGATCTTACATCGGTAGTTGCCATGACGGAAATGATACATTCTGCAGTGATGATAAGAATATATGAACACAATGAAACAGCGGGGAAGCAATAATGCAGAAGGATTTTCACTATTACGCCACATACTGCGCGGCTTTCCTTGCGGGATATGCGCACGATGAATGCATGGAGATATGCAGCAGCGCACAGTTCGTCGATCTGTGCTCGGAAACGCTGCTCGGGAAGATAAAGGCTCCCGTGGAAGCAGCGACCACACAGCTGCAGCTTGAACTTATGGATACACGGACGGACACGGCAGGTCTTCAGAATATCACCCGTATATGGTCGTCATTCCACTTCCTGCCTTACGACCTCTATGCCGTAAGACCCAAAGCAACGAAGAAGTATCTGGACAAGTACCGCCTTATATGCAACACAAACAGCGATCTTCTTGTGAAGACGGTGAAGCTGGCAAAGGACAACGGGACGATACACGCCGGCGTAGCCATGCACGTTCTTGCGGATACATGGGCGCACAGATATTTTGCGGGAACGCCCTCGTTCGTTATCAACAACACGAATTTCTATTTCTATGAGCTGGTTCCCGGAGAGAACGGATTTACGGAAAGACCGGTGCAGTTCAGGCATAACCCGTCCGCTGCGGACGACCTTGAAAACGGCATCTATACCAACTGCATCGCGCAGGACAGCGAAAAAACGATAATGAATCTCGGTCACGGCAGGGCAGGGCATCTTCCGGATTACAGCTGTGTGCGCTATAAATATCTTCCTGCCTGGGCGGATTACAACGAGATAATGAAGGACAATCCCTCGGACTATATGAACGCGTTCAGACAGATGATATATGCGCTGAAATATCTGCGCGGCGTGAATGAGGATTTCGAGAAGAACATATACGATATCGAGGCGGTAAGACCGTATGAGAGCGAGATAAAGGCTATACTTGAAAAAAGACAGCTCGACGCTTGTGAGGACTGGAAACGGTTCGGTGAGAAGCTGTCCGGGAAAGAGATCGCAGATTTCGACGACGAGCAGCTTCAGCGGGAATATACCGAAGCCGACAACAAGGCGGAAACCTTTCTTGGGAAGTTCATAACCGCCGCGCTCGCGCAGAAGGGTATGGTCACATACAGCATTTACAATTCGGGCAACAGGCTTGCCGGTAACTCCTCACTGAAGAAAAGATCCGTGCTTGACCTGCGTAATATTTTCCGGAGAAGCGGAAAAAAACACCCGGGAGGTGACGGCAGATGACTTTATATCAGCGCGTGAAAAAGATCATCGGCGGTATAGTCATGATACTGTACGGCATCATAGTCACGCTTATCCCGAACGAAGGATATATGCTGCTTCTTCTGGTATTTGGTCTGTACATACTCTTTTCGGGCGTTAAGATGATGATTTATTATTTTACCATGGCGCGGCTGATGGTCGGCGGGCGCTCCGTGCTCATGAAGAGTATCATACTGCTTGACGCGGGAATGTTCACATTGTCTCTCTCGACTCTTAAACCCGTTTATCTTATTCTGTACCTTGTGGGGATCTATGCCGTTACCGGTGTCATAGACATTCTGCGCAGCCTCGAAGAAAAAAAGCTGGAGGCACCTGTGTGGAAGCTGAAATTCATAAGCGGACTGCTCAATATCATAATAGCTCTTGCTGCCGCGGGGGCAGGGATATTTCTTCACTCCGCGGTGATACCTGTTTACATTTACGGCGGCGGTATGATATGGTCAGGCATAGTGAGCCTGATATCCGCGTTCCGCAGGAGCCCGTCTATCTACATACAGTAGGATGTAGGGACAGCATTCTGCAATATATCCGATACAATGAAGTGTAATCCGCGGCAGGCGGGAAGGAAAACTGCGATCAACAGATTTTACCTGCCCGGACAATAAAAAGAAACAAAAGAAAGAAGCATAATATGAAGAAAAAACTGCTGATACAGGTCGGTATAGGGTACCTCTAAAAACCGCTTTGAAAAGAGAAAATGAGATAGGCGTGTCGGATACAAGGAAAGGCGCCGAAAGCGGGCTGGCGCCCGGTGAGGAG
>CACZGM010000132.1 GCA_902780695.1 uncultured Ruminococcus sp.
CAAGGAATGTGTCCGCCTTAAAAATACGCTGAAAGTGTATTTTTAAGGCTTTCCGAAGTCCGCTTTGCGGATTTCGGAACAACAACTGCCATAAGGCAGATGTTGAGGACACATTAATTATAGCATCTTTGCGCAAAAAAATCAATGCAGGGAAGAGATTTTTCAGTGTGGCTTCACTATAAATTCACTTTGGTTATCAATGGTTACAAATTGTAACTATTGCACTTGATTTGTAACCGTATTGTAATAATATTTTCACCGCTTTGTAATTGCATTTTCCGGAAAAAGGCTGTATAATATAGATGTAAGATAAATAAGACTACATCTCAATTATATCCTGAGTTATCCTTCCATAAAGATACACCCCCGTGCTTCGGCTCGGGGGTGTGTCCTTTTGTATTATATTGCATGAACAGCCTGCTGTAAAATCACAGCAGGCTGTTTGGTTATTATATCGGATTTTACGGTTACTGACCGAGCTTGAAGCGTGCAACCTGATCCTTGAGGAGTCTGGACTGACCGGAGAGCTCTTCGCAGGAAGCAGCGGTCTCTTCCGCAGTAGCGGAGTTCATCTGTATTACCTGCGATACCTGCTCTATGCCGGAAGTGATCTGGTGGATAGACTCGGTCTGTTCCGCGCTTGCAGCCGCAATCTGTGTGATGAGTTCCGCAGTCTGCGTGGACATATCCTTGACTTCCTTCATAGACTCGGCGGTTGCGAGAGCTATCTTGCTGCCCTTGCCGACCGCGTCGATAGAAGCGGTAATAAGAGATGTGGTTGAGCTTGCAGCCTCTGCTGACTTGCTTGCGAGGTTGCGGACTTCATCTGCAACGACCGCGAAGCCCTTTCCTGCATCGCCTGCACGCGCCGCCTCAACAGCAGCGTTGAGTGCGAGTATGTTGGTCTGGAACGCGATATCTTCGATAGTCTTGATGATCTTTTCGATCTCCTTGGACGTATTGCTTATATCGTCCATTGCCTGTACCATGCTCTTGATCTCTGCATCCTGCTCGTTTACTCTGTCCTGTGTCTGCTTTGAGAGACTGCCTGCCTGTGCAGCGTTCTGTGCGGTATTGGATATCTGCGTGGATACCTCCGCGATAGTAGCGGATATCTGCTGGATAGCGGAAGCCTGCTTTGTTGTGCCGTCTGCGAGAGCCTGCGAGCCTTCTGCCATCTGGTTGGAGCCGGAGAGTACCTCCGCACTGCTTGTATCAACACCGGACATGATATCATTGAGGGACTGGAGAATGTTATTGAGAGAGTTTTCGATCTTGACAAAGTCGCCGGGGTATGCTACGTTTGTATGTACTGTGAGGTCACCCTCAGAAATACCGGTGAGTACGATGTTGAGGTCATTGATTATAGCACTCATATTCGTTATCAGTGCTTCCGAAGCCTCGGACATTGTCTCGATCTCGTCGTTTGTCTTGTAGATCTGCGCGGGAGTCATGATATCGCCTTCCGCCATTTCCTGCATACGCTTTGCGGTGGCCGCGATAGGACCGGCAATGTTCTTGATGCGCAGACTTGTGATAACAATAGAGAGCAGTGTTGCGAGTACAGCAACAGCAATTATCATGAGCGAAGCCGTAAATATGCTGTCCGTAATGGGCTTTTCAGGTGTCGCGACAACCCATGTACCAGCCTTCGGGGCCGTCGACCTGTGTGTAGCCCGCAATATACTGGGTGCCGGAGAGCGTGAACTCAACGTTGCCGTTCTTGTTTTTGAGCATTGTGGAAGATGCATCTGTTACCGACTTGCCGAGGGTATGTTCACCCTGGAGCTCCGTGAGCTGCGGAACGCTCTGTGTGCTTGTTCCAACGATAATGCCTTCCTTGTCCATAATGAACGCGATACCGTTCTCTTCATAGTGTACTTCACTGATAAGTTTCGAGAATGTATCAGCGTCAAGACCGCCGTAAACAACGTAATCATTGCCGTTCGCCGAAAAATACTTACCCATCATAATAGTGATGGAGCCGTCGGTCTTGCGGACAACAGGGCTTGAAACATAGGCGCCTCTTGTGGCTATGGCCTGCTTGAAGTATTCGCGCTCGGATATATCGGTGTCGTTATAGGTCTTGCCGCTGGAGTACGCGATCGCGAAATCCTTGAATGTACTTGTGGAAGCCGATTCGACGAGCATAGCCTTTCTTTCGTCGAGGGGTATGTTCTCGTCAACTATCGCGGCGTTCTTGTCAACAACATCAAACTGCTGTGAGAGTGACTCGACAGTGTGTTCGATATATGAAGCATACGCTTCGGAAAGTGAAAGCCCTTCATTCTTGTACATTGCCATATATCTGCCGTAGCTTATGACTACATAGATAAATACGAGAATGATGCAGGCGCCGAGTACCGGCACGGTGGAAAGAAGAATAAGCCTTGATTTAATTGTTCTTTTTTTCTTGTTCATAATAATTTCCTCCTTTAGTCTAAGGCAATTTATATTATAGCACAACAATTATTTCAATTCAAGAGACATAGGGATTTTACGCCTTTTTGCACAATCAATTTTGGCAATTATTACAACCGTTGTGCATTTTTGAAGTATTACGCGCAATTTTAATTCTGCCCCTGTGCGCGATACTGCATAATACCGCAGTCCGACGTGAACGGAAAGATAATAACCGAAATGTTTCTGCCGCTTCGGAAACAGGAACACGGATAGCATCTCCGTTCATGCCGGTACAGCTTGACTAATTCCCGTAATGATGATATAATGTAATAAACACCTTGTGAGCAAACGGAGGGTATCAGTATGGAATACCGCAACGATAATAATAAGCTGACAATTTTCCTGTCCGGACGTATAAGCAACGACAATTCCGCAAAGACAGAGCAGGAAGTTATGGAGATATGCGATAGCAACAGTTTTGACAGACTTGTTCTTGACGCGGAAAAGCTGATATATATATCCAGCGCCGGATTGCGTGTAATAATGAAGTTGATGCGGAAGTACAGTAATATAAGCGTTATCGGCACCTCCGCCGAGGTATATGACGTTTTCAGTGTTACCGGATTTACCGAAATGATAAACGTAGAAAAGGCATACAGGACTATGTCCGTTGACGGCTGCGATATCATCGGGACCGGAGCCTACGGCACTGTTTACCGGGTTTCGGAAGACACGATAGTCAAGGTGTTCAGCGAAAACGTATCTCTCGAAAAGATAAAGACCGAGCGTGAGCTTGCGAAACGAGCTTTCGTTCTCGGCGTTCCCACTGCTATCCCATACGGTATTGTAAAAGTAGGGGATCGCTACGGTACGGTTTTTGAGCTTCTTAACGCCCGTACCGCCGCAAATATCATTATTGAGTCACCCGAAAGCCTGCACAGTATAATAGAAAAGTCTGTCGAACTGCTTAAGCTGATAGGCTCAATCAAGGTAAAGGAGGGCGAGCTTCCGCAGAAGAGAGATGTCACGATAAATTTTGTGAAATGGTTTGCGGACAAGCTCCCGTCTGATGTGTCGGAAAAGCTGCTCGGTTTGCTGTCTTCGATGCCGGTATCCTTCACTATGCTGCACGGTGACTGTCATATCAAGAATATTCTTGTGCAGGGAGACGACATGCTGATCATAGATATGGACGGCCTTGCCGCCGGCGACCCTATATTCGAACTCGGTGCGCTCTATACGACTTATCTTGCATTCTCGGAGATAAACGAAGACGACTCAATGAAATTTCTCGGAATACCGCATGAAACGGCGATCGAGATATGGGAAACGACGTTAAAGCTGTACCTCGGCGACCGGTACGACAGTCTGATAGAAAAAACGCGTCTTAAAACACAGCTTATCGGAAGTATCAATGTTATCGCAACACTTCATATCATCAACAGAGATGATCCCGAGCTGCGCAGTGTATGCATGAAGCATATCTGCGACATAACGCCCGTTCTTGATACTCTCGCTCTGTATGAGTAAAGGGAACCTCTAAAAACCCTATTTGAGAGAAAATGAGCTATGCGCGCCGTCTACTGCGTCAAGTCTCCTCACCGGGCGCCAGCCCGCTTTCGGCGCAAGCATCTGATGTGTACGATCTTTTACGGTTGTCTCTCCCGCTTCTGCGGGGGAGGCAATTTCTTTATGCCTTATACCTGTGATACTGAAAACATTATTTGTTTATAAGCGACAAATTTCTTCCTGAATAATTGTACCTGTTTTACAAATTTTTCAAATAATATCAATAGAAATTTGCTTTTTGCAGAATAAAGTGATATAATATAAATTGGTATATTGTGCAAACGTGCTAATTCGGGGGTGTACGGGTGAAAAAAATATTCGGCATCACACTCGGCGGACTGAATCAGAAGATACTTACGTTCTTTCTGATAAATCTGCTTATTATAATAGTTATATTCGGTGTCGCGACTTCGTTTGAGTACATGATCCTGTCCGATGTCGTCGATCGGACGCGTGTCCAGCAGGAGCAGTCAATTAAACAGGTCTCGGAAGATACGATGTATCAGGTCGTAGAGACCTCTCTTACCAAAACCAACGCGCTTCAGGCGTACATAGCCGATGATTTGTTCTCCGACCAGAAAAATGAGGTAATGACATTACAGCTTCTCGCGGCGGGGCTTTTCGAGCACATGGGCAGCTTTGAGGAGTACCCGGTGTATCCGCCCGATAAGAGCAATGAAGGGAAGCTCACGGTGCAGGTTCTATGCGAAAAGGGCGTAGATTACAGAGAATCCCGCTATCTCGGTGTCGCGGCGCACATGGCCGGTACGATGACCGCACTTACCGAAAGCTCGGGAAACACGAAGAATTACTATTTCGGTCTGTCGGACGGAACTCACATCTGCGTTGACGAGCATTCCGCAAACAAATTCGACGAAAACGGTGAGCTTATTTCGTTCCCTGTCCGTGAACGGCCGTGGTATAAAAACGCCGTAGAAGCGGGAGATGTCTGCTTTACCGGGTTAATGACCGATATCTATACCGGCGAGCTGTGCATAACCTGCTCTGCGCCCGTGTATGCTAACGGAACGCTTATCGGAGTTGTTGCTTCCGATATGTTCCTCGGCGCGGTGAACGATTATGTGAACGCCTCGGTAATGAACGGCGGATTTATCTGCATACTTGACAAAAACGGCCAGGTGATATTTGCCCCGGAAAACAACGGAATCTTCACGGTCGGCGGAGATGAAAGCACGGCGGACGTAAACACTTCGCTTACCGACTTTATTAATAAGTCAAAAGAAGGCTCAACGGGAATATGTACGGTAAATATCGGTGACAGTCTCTACTACATGGCAGGTACACCGATACCGTCAGTCGGCTGGTCGGCAGTATCCGTCGTTCCGAAGAGCGTTACACTGCAGTCATCGGAATATCTGCTTTCCGAATATGACAGGATAAACAATGAATCGAGCGGGATGTTCAAAAGAGAATCCTCCAATAATATGAAACTCCTTATCGTCTTTCTGATCATCGTACTGATCGTGATAACCGTCGGAGCCATTCATTTCGGCGGAAGAATAGTCAGACCGATAGAGAAGATGACGCAGAGCATCGTCGAAAGCGCAGAGACCGGCAAGATGTTTGAGATGTGTGATGTGTACAGGACAGATGACGAGATAGAGGTGCTTGCCGAGGCATTCGACGATCTTTCAAAGAAAACAAAGCAGTATATAATCGACATAACGAATATCACGAAGGAAAAGGAACGTATAGGCACGGAGCTTGAGCTCGCGCGCAAGATACAGGCGGGAATGCTTCCGTACATATACCCCGCGTTCCCGGACAGGTCGGATTTCGATATCTACGCCACAATGACACCGGCAAAGGAGGTCGGCGGCGATTTCTATGACTTCTTCCTGCTCGACAGCGATCATCTCGGCATAGTTATGGCGGACGTTTCCGGAAAGGGAGTTCCCGCCGCGCTGTTCATGATGATGTCCAAGATACTGATAAACAACTACGCGGTGCAGGGCAACTCACCCGGCAAAGCTCTTGAAATTACGAACGAAACTATCTGCCGTCACAACGAGGACGAGATGTTTGTAACGGTCTGGTTCGGAGTTCTCGAAATATCGACAGGTAAAATAACCGCTGCAAACGCGGGTCATGAGCGCCCGATAATGCGGAAAGCCGGCGGTGAATTCAGGGTGATCGACGATACGCACGGATTTGTTATCGGAGCCATGAAAGGTCTTAAATACAAGGAATATGAGATAATGCTCGAAAAGGGCGGCACGCTGTTCCTGTACACGGACGGCGCACCCGAAGCGACAAGAGCCGATGAGGAGATCTTCGGCAGCGAGCGTCTGTTAAGGGCGCTGAACGCAAACTGTGACTGCGGAGTGCGTGATCTCCTGCCGAAGGTAAAAGAGGAAATAGACAAGTTCGTCGGTGACGCCGACCAGTTCGACGATCTTACGATGCTTGCCGTACAGCTCCTGTGAACCGATCATTTTACAGCCTTTCCCGCTCTGAGCGGAGAACTATAATAGCAATTCAGCAAAAGGAATGGTGTACGGAATGAACATAAAAGATGTATTGAAGGAATTCTATGAATCCAAAGACAAAAACGTGATAATTACCGACAAGGACGGTAAAAAGATATATGAGAGCGAGGTCATGGATTTTCCGTCCGATATCGTTCTCGAAAAGATATCAAAGGTCCCGGAGGATTTCGAGGAACAGGAGTTCTTCGATAAGGAGCGCGAAATATACCTGAACGTCAAAAAGGCTGTGATAGAGCATGGCGGGGAGCTGTACAACTGCTACCTTATCAATGATGTCAGCGAATACACGATGCTGATACATGAGGTATCGTCCTATACAAAGCGTGTATCGAATATGTTCAGGTTCCAGACGAGTATCATGAAGAAGCTCTCCATGTCCTACGACAATTTTCTGCCCGGACTTGCGGATTACTGCAATGCCGAGGAGGTAATGATGCTTATAAAGCGCGACGGCAAGGTGACTAAAAGCCTGTTCCGCACCGAGCTTACAAGATACAGCGATCTTCCGGAGGAAGAATATGCGGGGTTCTTCTCCGTAAAGCGCGGCGATTACAACGGTGACTTTTACTGCATACTCAATTCAAAGGTACAGGACTGTGAATGCGCGGTACTTGTGAAGAATTTCAGACATACCGACGAGATAAACCCGCTCGATGTCACCGTCCACAACGTTATAATCCTGTTCATAGAGAACAGCATTCTCCGCGATAAGGTAGTCTATGAGAGCGAGCACGATAAGCTCACCGGACTGTACAACAAGAGCAAGTATATAGCTATGAAGAAGGCGAATTTCGGTGATCCCGCGACTATCGCCATTTACAATTTCGATGTAAACAACCTCAAGAATATTAACGACACATACGGTCATGAGTACGGCGATTCGCTGATCGTAAAGGCCGCGAAGAGTATAGCCGCTGTGACCTCGGATAAAGTCTATGGTTTCAGAATGGGCGGCGACGAGTACGTTATGGTCGCTGTCAATGTCACCCGTGAGGAAGCCGAGGATGTCCGCGAACGCTGGAAAGCGGCGCTTGACAGGCTCAACGAGGAAGACAGGGAGCTTTTCTGCGCAATGGCGTGCGGACTTGTTTACGGCAGCGGAGATTACGTTTACGATGATCTTTACGCTCAGTCAGATCAGCTCATGTATGCGGAGAAGAAGGCACTCAAATCCAAAAATATCACCAGCCATCTGGTAAAACCCTGATCTGTGTTTTTCTACCCGTTTCCGTCGTGTAAAAAAACACGTCTCCCCACGGCATACACCGCAGGGAGACTTGTTTTGGGGAGGAGGAGCAAACTCCTATCGATTATTGGAGATTGTCTGATTAATTGGTGAGCGAGTCGAGCTTGCTGTTTGCTGTGTCGAGAAGTGTCTGGAGCTCGTACTTGATCTCTTCTACTGTTTCGGACCACGGTGTACCCGCATTGTAGGTCTCCTTGGAGGGGTTCAGTACGCAGTCATAAACATCGTCGTTTACAGCTTTGAAGTATTCAAATACAGGGTGTGCTTCGGTAAGCTCTCTTGTCTTGAGAAGCATATCATACATTTCCTGTGTCCAGCCGTAGTCCTCGAATACCTGGTTCTGCTCGATCTCCTTGACCTTTTCATTGTCACGGCAGGTCATTACGCAGTTGAGGTAAGCAGCTGTACCCTTCGGGTTCTTTGCACCCATGGGTATCGAGAAGCCCTTGATAACGCTGGGCAGATAGTATTCGTCAGTAGTAGGACATTTGGGCATAGGAACGAACATAACATCTTCCATCTCGCCGAATACCGCA
>CACZGM010000133.1 GCA_902780695.1 uncultured Ruminococcus sp.
GTTCAAAATAATGTAAAATCGTAATATATATTGTATGGACAGATTTGTTGACACAGGAGGACTGCCAATGGAGGCAATCGACGCAATAATAAAACAGATAGATGATATTGTATGGGGGATCCCGCTTATTGTGATACTCCTTGCCTGCGGTATTATGCTCACCGTAAGACTCCGGTTCCTGCAGATACGCAAGCTCGGCAAGGGCTTCAGATATATGCTGCACGACGATGACAGCGGACACGGCGATGTTTCCAGCTTCGCCGCACTCTGCACTGCCCTTTCCGCCACTGTCGGCACCGGAAACATAGTCGGCGTCGCTACCGCGGTATCAACGGGAGGTGCCGGAGCACTCTTCTGGATGGAAGTCGCCGCCCTGTTCGGAATGGCGACAAAGTACGCCGAGGGACTTCTTGCGATAAAATACCGCACCAAAGACCAGAACGGCAATATCCTCGGAGGCCCGTTCTACTACATAGAGAACGGAATGGGCAGAAAATGGAAGTGGCTCGCAAAGATCTTCGCGTTCTTCGGCGTTTTTGTCGGATTAATGGGTATCGGTACATTCACGCAGATCAACGGTATAACCACCGCTGTGAAGAACTTCTTCGACCCGGATATGCAGCAGACCGTCAGCCTTTTCGGAAACGAATACAGCATCTCTGTCGTTATCGCAGGAATTATAATAACCATACTCACCGCGCTCGTACTTATCGGCGGACTCAAGAGTATTTCTTCTGTAGCGCAGATAGTTGTTCCCGCAATGATAATCGCTTATGTGGGCTGCTGTCTGATAGTGCTTTTCACACACATAACCGATATTCCTGCGGCAGTTGCGGAAATCTTTGAGAGCGCATTCGGCCTCCGCCCGATAGCCGGCGGAATTGCAGGTATCTCGGTAGTATTCCTGTCGGCGCAGAAAGGTATCGCCCGCGGTATATTCTCGAACGAAGCGGGTCTCGGTTCCGCACCTATCGCGGCTTCCGCGGCAAAGACAAAAGAGCCTGTGAGACAGGGTTTGGTATCCATGATGGGAACATTTATCGACACGATAATCGTCTGCACCATGACAGGACTTGTAATAGTCATTGCAGGAAGTCATACGAAAGGACTCACGGGTGTCGATATAACGATAGACGCGTTCAGCAGCGGTCTTCCCTTCCCTTCACGGGTCAGCGCATTCATCGTAATGGCGTGTCTCGCAATATTCGCCTTTACGACAATTCTCGGCTGGAACTACTATTCCGAGCGCTGCATCTCTTATCTGATAAAGCCGCACAAGTATTTATCGATCACTTACAGGTGGATATACATAGCCGCTGTATTTATCGGACCTTATCTTACGGTCGAGGCGGTGTGGAACATAGCAGATATCTTCAACGGACTTATGGCTCTGCCGAACATCACGGCTATCATTGCCCTTTCCGGCATCGTCAGAAGCGAAACACTTGACTACTTCCGCCGGACGGAAGACTGAAAGAGAATGAATAATGAATAATTTCGGAGTGCGCTTCGCGCAGTATTTTGATCCGAATGATACGGAGAGAGAAAGCATATTATGATCTCTGCTATTCAAATAAAAGAGGTTCTGATATTATGACAGTCAGCTTTACAGGACACAGAATTGCCGACCCCGCAATAAGGGCGGCGCTGTATGATACTATAAAACGGCTTGCGGAGGCCGGTGCCGACACATTCTGCACCGGAGGTGCCGCGGGATTTGATACAATTGCCGCCGAAGAGGTGCTGCGCTTAAAAAATGAATATCCGCATATAAAGCTGCAGCTTGTGCTTCCCTGCTCTCCGAAAGAGCAGACGAGGAGTTTTTCCCGGGAAATGAAAGAAGCCTATGTAAAAGTGATGAGAGGCGCGGATTCTATGGAGTGCGTCTCTCAGAGTTACACGAAAACCTGTATGAAAGAGCGCAATCAGCGGCTTATTGACCTTGCCGATGTCTGCGTATGCTGGTATGACAGTGTGAACCGCCCGTACTCCGGCACCGGTCAGACGGTCAGAATGGCGGAGAAAAAAGGCATCAGAGTAATAAATCTGCTGTCTAACTGAAAATGCGCAAAACGCCCCTGCGTGCTATGTGACACGCAGGGGCAAAACTTTTATATGGATATCAGATTAAAGGCAGGGATATCATCTTATGTCGTACTTTTTATATTGTTCAGTGAATACTTGTCGCGGTAGAAGGCGTATTTGCTGTCGTACTCCTTCGGAGTTTCCACTTTAAGGTGGTTGATGTAGTCGTGCATATCGAAGCTGTCGTGCGCTATCTCGATCATGCAGACCGCTATATTCGAGCAGTGGTCGGAAATTCTTTCAAGGTCGGTGAGCAGGTCGGAAAGTACAAATCCCATTTCTATGGTGCATACCTGCTTGCGCAGTCTTTCTATATGAGCGGACTTGATCTGCACTTTCAGCCTGTCAACCACCTGTTCGAGCGGTTCGACTTCGACAGCCTTGCGCAGATCGTTGTTCTCAAACGAGGATATCGACATATCGAGTATCTCTCTTACTGCCGAGATCATTACCTTGATCTCCGAAACGGCTTCCTCGGAGAATTTCAGCTCCTTGTCCTGTATCTCCTCGGCAGTCTCGATTATATTCACGGCGTGGTCGCTCAGACGCTCGAAATCGCTCAGCATATGCAGAAGCTCGGAGACTTCGCGGCTGTCCGATTCGGACGTGCTCATATTGCTAATCTTTACGAGATATGTACCGAGACTGTCTTCGTACATATCCACCGATTCTTCCATTTCGCGGACTTTCTTCGCTCTCTTCTCGTTGTAGTCAAAGAGCGTGTCAAACGCGATATTCAGTGATTCCTCCGCTTCGTGCGCCATGCTTATCGCTACTGTGCGGCTGCGCTCGACAGCGATAGACGGTGTTGAGATCAGACGGTCATCGAGCAGTGCGAATTCGCCCTTGTCAGTGCCTTCGCGTATGACAGCACAGGCGAGCTTTTCAAGCAGCTTGTTGAACGGCGCGAGAGTTACTATCGTGAGAATATTGAACGACGAGTGACAGACAGCTATGCCCACAGGCGTAACTGCTTCATTCGAGATAGCGGGCTGCAGTACAGCGTTGATTATGGAATAGATAGTGAGCCATACCAGCGTTCCTATCGTATTGAAGCTCAGGTGAATGAAAGCAGCGCGCTTCGCGTTCTTGTTAGCTCCGAGCGAGGATATCATCGCGGTGACGCAGGTACCGATGTTCTGACCCATGATTATCGGTATTGCGCTTGAATATGAAAGCTGCCCGTTCAGCGACAGCGCCTGCAATATGCCGACGGAAGCCGCCGACGACTGGATTATCGCGGTAATTACTGCACCCGCGAGAACGCCGAGCAGCGGATTTGAGAACATACTCATAAGCTGCGCGAATTCCGGTACGTCTTTCAGTCCGGAAACCGCCTCTGTTATCATCTGCATACCGTACATAAGGAACGCCAGACCGAACAGTATAGATGCGGTATCGGATTTCTTCGAGTCCTTCTTGAATACAAGCAGTATGATTATCGCCGCAAACGCGATGATAGGCGTAAATGTGCGGGGATTTAAGAACTGTACCCACATTTCGTCGCTGCTTACGCCGATAAGCGACATTATCCATGACGTTACCGACGTACCGAGGTTTGCACCCATTATAATGCCGATAGCCTGTCCGAGGTTCAGAATGCCGGAGTTTACAAATCCGACTACCATAACCGTAGTTGTCGCTGATGACTGGATCACGGCGGTGATAACAACACCGAGCAGAAATCCCTTGAATTTTGTCGAAGTAGCCGCAGCCAGCAGAGTCTTCAGCTTTCCGCCGGCTTTCTTTTCGAGGCCCTGACCCATGAGCTTTACACCGTAAAGCAGTACCGCAAGACCTCCGAGTAACGAAAATACATCAAATATGTCCATAGACATCACCAAATCGTGCGGACTTCTCCTGTCCGCGTTTTTTACATCAATTCAAACCTTTTCCTACACATTAATTATAATCCGTTTATGTGACAAATTCAAGTAAAAACTGTGTATAATTATATTTTCGTATCTTTTGCATAAGCATTTCAACAACGTTCATCAATATACCGGTAATTTCACCAACATTCGATTTATTCGGCTAAAGAGTTAATAAATTGACAATCTCTGCCGGATGGGATTTACTAATTAATGTCTGCTCATCAACCGTGAACAGGCTTCATAGCGCAGCTTGAAGCCTGTTCGCGGTTGCAAAAGTGCAAGGAAAATTCCAGAATAATCAAATTTTTCTTGCACTTTTGTCCGA
>CACZGM010000134.1 GCA_902780695.1 uncultured Ruminococcus sp.
AGTATCGGTTCCGGCAACGCAGAAACCTTTGCTCATATCGAAGTCCGCTGCTCCCTTGCCCTCCCAGTAGAGACAGTAATACTCATCGCCGTTCTTGTCGTAAAGCGTGCCGTCGGGCATTGCTGTTACGTTCCAACCGTCGCCGTATTCGGGATATGTGCAGGTGAATTCGCCGCCGAACGGGAAGTTCACCTTTACCGAAACGTCGGCTTCTTCCTCGGGATAGAGGTAGATGACGGGCTTTTCCTTTGCACCCTCGAACGAGATGCCATAGTACGCCTCATAAACAGCACTTTCTTTGTCCGTGTAGTACACGTTCAGCAGATCATTCGGGAAGTTCTCCGACGGCGTGAAATAATACGCGAATCTGCCGGTTTCCGAAGTCTTGTCGTTCCATATATCACCGGCACGGATTATGTATCTTTTTATTTTAACGAATTCGTGCCCGAGGTTATCATACAGCATATCATAGACTTTGTACGGGGCGTCCGACATCACCGAGTAGCCTAGCGAATTGCCGCTTACCCATTTATAGTATGTCCTTGTCTGCCCTGTTAGGGGATTATAGTCCTCATACGGCTCGACGACGATCTTCTCGCCAAGATAGTAATATTCATTGGCAATGGGGTAGCCTTCCTCGTCCCTGCCAACCTCGGTAATATGATCCACATTGAGCTTTCCGTTCTTTATCGTGAGCAGGCAGTGATCCTTGCTGTAGTTGAAGTGCCAGCCGTGTTCGCCGGTAGGAATATAGATAGCTTCATCAAGGGGCTCGTACACCACCCTCTCAAACTCGCCGAGTTTCTTCATCTTACTTCCGTCAAAACGGAAAACACGGCAGTTTATCGTTGCGTAGGGACCTTCGAGCTCATAAATATCCTCGCAATACTGCGTCAGGGCCTCGGGAACTCCGTCAAAATCGAGGTCAATAAGGTCGAAGGCAAGCGTGTTCTCGTCGATCATTTCGTCCTTTGCTGCGAGCATAGCTTCGGCAAGACCCGCAGCGGCGTTATCCGCAGTCGGCTTGAATGTACCGTTTATTACGCTGTCGGTGTCTTCGGTTATCGGCTCTATACACATGATATATCCGCCGTCAACAAGAGCGCCGTCAATGTTATTGTATGTAAAGCTCGGATTCATCAGCACGATCTTCGCGTATATGAACTCGTCATTCTGAAACTTTGTTACGCTGTCGCCGCCATCAAGATAACCCACGTTCTGAACAAATCCGCGGATCGTATCGGCATAAAACTCCGTACCATTCACATTGAACTGCAATTTTTCCGGATCGTATTCCGTCATCGGCAGTCTTAGAGTTTGCATATATAACGGGTCAATGATTATCTCGTAGGCATCCGGCTCAGGCACCCATTTTGCGATATGGTGCTCCTTTGCGCGGCGTACAAAGGCGTTGACAGTGAACATCTTATCGTTGCACTGCGGATAAAAGCCGTACTTTATCTGCTTCATTATAATTGCGCCTTTTTCATCGACCTTGTCTATGTCCATTCTGGTGTCCATAGCCTGAAAGGTATCATCGTAGTAACCGCCGAAATCCGAACCGGTATGCTGTGTATTTTCAACGGATTCCTTGAATTCGTCATCGCACTCCTTTGACATTGCTCCGCTCGACCATCTCGCCTGCGGTGTGAAGCGATAGCTGTCGTGCTTGAACTCGAAGTACGGATTATTTCCGTCGTAATCGAGCTTCGGAGCGTCACCCGGTTGAAGCTTCCATTCATCCGTGCTGTTCATGTGCAGCGAGCTTCTGTTTTCACAGTTAATGCTTTTGCCAATCAGTTGGTTCAGCGTGTACTGCATTATGTCAGTCGGTTTGTTCTGAACCGGGTTTTCGTCGTTCTCGTCTGCGATTGCCGAAGCTTCGGAAGATGTGGTCGCTGTCGTTGTTATAACTTCCGCAGTCGTCGTTTCTGCCGCACTCGTTGTCGTCTCGCTTTCCGACACCGCCGGAGCGGGGGTTCCCGTTCCGCACCCCGAAAGAAGCAGGACTGCCGCTGCTGCAAAAGATATAAGCTTTAATGTTTTTCTCATTTCAGACCTCCGATATGTTATAAATTTTCTCTACTATATAAAACGAATAAAAAGGCAAAAAGTAACACCTGTTTTGCCGATTTGTGCATATTGACCCCGATCTTTGTCAATAATTACCAAAGCTATTATATCACATATCCAATTAAATTACAATACCCCGGCATTCACCAAAATGTCGGGGTATGATCTTATTCCTCGCTTCCGCCCCACTCAACGAGCGTGAAGCCGTTTCTCTCATAGTGCGGCAGTTTCTGCTCCGGAATGTCCACAGGCGTGTCGCTTGAATAGTAGGTCATAAACACGCGTATCTGCGTATCGAGCGCTGGTGATACTGTCAGCGGAACGCTCCGTGCGTAATCGTCGGTGTGCAGGGTGATGACATTATACGGGTTGTCCTGCATTTTCGGCAGCCAATAGATGATGAACTCGTTAGCTTCGCGGGCCGTCAGACCTATGTACATCAGCTTTTCACGGAGGAATGCCGCGGTGTCAGCTCCCGCAACGCAGAAGCCCGCCGCATCCGACATAACATCACGGCTCTTGCCTTCCCAATAGAGACAGTAATACTCGTCTCCGTTCGCATCGTACAGCGTACCGTCGGACATTGCCGTCACATTCCAGCCGTCGCCGTAGTCGGGATATGTGCAGGTCAGTTCGCCGCCGAGCGGGAAGTTTACCTGTACAGAAACGTCGGTTTCTTCCTCGGGATAGAGATAGATGACGGGCTTCGCCTTTGCGCCGTAATCGGACGGACTCATAAGTATGTTGTCATACTCAGCGGCTCTCTGCTTCGCGTCAAAAGCGGCTATCATGTCGGCAGGATAACGCGGATCGTTTTCAATGATCCCGGATATGTTTCCGGTAGTGCCTATGCGTGTCACGAGATCAAACGCATTTCTGTCCGCGAATTCGGCAAAGACTCTACTCTCCAATTCATCATATACCCGTACTTCGGAGGTGATCCGGTAACTAAGCTGACTGTCCTTATCCTCCGTCCAGCGGTAAAATGTTTCGGTCAGACCGGTAAAAGGATTATATTTATCAACAGGCTCAAGCTCTATTTTTTTATCGTGATAATAAAAGTTCGTTGTCCAACCGTCTTCCGTTTCATGCTCATCATATTTCAGCAGATACTTTATATCCAGAATGCCATTTTTTAGCGTCATAAGCGCGTGTCCATGATCGGTGATGATATGCCAGCCCTTTTCGCCGGTGGGAATATATGTTCCGCTCTCTATGTTCCGGGACATATCAAGGTCAAACTCTCCAAGGAGCTTTGCTTTACCGTCATTGAAGCCGTATATCTTAGCCGGAACGGCACCGCCCGGTCCGTCGCTGACATAAAATCCGCAGTCATTCTCCAGAGCTTCGAGCACTATAATTTCGGGAAGCTCGTCAAAGTCTATATCTATAAGATCATACGCGACGCATTTTTCCGTGAATATCTCGTCCTTCGCGGCAAGCATAGCCTTATATGCCCCGGAATATTTCTCGTCCGCGGAAATGCTTTCGGTCAGATAAGTGCCGTCAAGAACGGCGTCCGTGTCCTCGGTGAGTATCTCCGCCGCGAGCATATCACATTCCACATACGCGCCCTGAATGTTATCATACATAAAATCGGCGTATTTCAGCGTCAGTCTCGCGTAAACATAATCATTGCCTATCTTTTTATATTCCTCGGAAGGGTGATCGGGGAACCATAAAGCTCTGATCTCCCGGTCATAGCCGGCTGTTCCGCTTACCGTATCCGCATAGAATGTCCTGCCGTTGACCTCGGATCTGAGCCGTTCGGGGTCGCGTTCAAACATCGGCATATCTGCCGTGAAAGCGGGGTCTGTTATAAAGTCGTAATATATCTTATTCGCGTTCCTGCCTTTACTGTCGGAACATCTTCGGACAAACGCGTTCACGACAAACAGACCCATTTCCGCATTGTACCCGCACGATATACTATCCGCGTAAACATTATCGTTATCCGCGCCCGATATGGTTATGACAGTATCATCGTATTTTGTATTATCGGTCGGGAAATACGGATATGAACGTCCTTTTATCGCAGACCTGAACGCCTCGTCACATTCCGACGAAATGGCACCGCTCGAATAACTTGCGCCGGGACGGAGTTTCCAGTT
>CACZGM010000135.1 GCA_902780695.1 uncultured Ruminococcus sp.
TCCATACGGTTATTTTTATTGACCTGCTTATTTATCTTTTTCAGCTCAAAGAAGTGTATTGCACACTTGTCTGTAAGCTGCTCTCCGGTAACCGGGTTAATAAGCTTAAACACCGAATGAAAATCCGATGTATCAAACTCATTGAAATTGATTATATTAATTGAAATGCTTTGCTTGAGCTTATCGTACTCATCACCGCTTTTGAGATCACCACTGTACATCTTTGACCAATAAAACAGTGATCTATCACGGAATGCATCTTCTTTTGCTATTTGCATTTCGCAGTTAACAAGTCTGTTATCAACAGTCATACGAATGTCAAGTCTGCTGAACTTTCCTGAAATAGAATCCGGCAAGATCTCGGAATTTTCTACAACGATATGCTTTATGTCATCATACGGTATTTCCAGCATACTGGATAAGAAATCATGCAGCAGATCCTCGTTATTCTTATCCGAGAACAGCTTTTTAAATATTATGTCCAGCTTTGCTTTAACTATATTTCTAGCCATAAACACAACTCCATATTATATACTATTATTAATATATCACAGTTGAGCCGTTTTGTCAAGAGAAACGCCTGTATTTTTGCCTGTTTTTTCCTATATTTCTATATACAAATTCAGTAAAATCGGATATACCCCAAATACTGTAACCTCGCAATGTTATAAAACAGCAACCGCCATTCCGGGCGGCTGCCGCTCATATATGTCAATCAAGAGCCTGTTCTGTTTCAAACCCGCCCTTGATTTGTATCTTTATCGTATGCTTATCGATCACGGTTATCCGCTCAATGAAGTGTCTTGTCATAACATCGTCGTACTCTGTGAGCCGGAAGTCTGTGTTTTCAATTCTATCGAGTATGCTCTGCATCGTATCGGCAGATACCGACCGTTCCGCAAGCCGAGCCTGTTCGTTATTTATCTGCTCGTTGATCTTTTCTATCTCGTCCGACAACCGCTTGAACTCGCTGTCGTACTTGGTATAATCGTCCTCATTGAGCGTTAGGTCGAGCAATCTGCTGACCTCATCGTTCATTTCTTTCTTAAGCTTTTCGAGCTGCGCCAGTATCCTACCCTCGGGAGCTAAGGTTCTTTGCACACTCTCTTTCAGAACGGCTTTCACCTTCCCGCGGACATCGCAGAAGCCGTTTATCGCGCTCACAATGGCTCTATGGAGGCTTTCTTCGTGGAGCGTCGGGGAGTGCTTGCACCTCTTCTTTCCGCTTTCTAGGCGGCTCACACAGCGCCATACAATCTCCTTGTAGCCCTTTGCAGTCCACGTTGTTCGGCGGTATGCCGCACCGCATTCCGCGCAGAACATCAAATTTGTCAGTGCGTATTTGGCGCTGTACTTACCCTGCTCGTCAAGAGTATTCTTCTTGGAAACCTTTTTAACGCAGGAGCGGCGGCTGATCTCGACTTGTGCTCTTTTGAAGGTGTCACGGTCAATTATCGCCGCGTGATGATCTGTCACAAGATACATCGGAAGCTCTCCGGTGTTCTTTTTTGTTTTCTTCGATATGCAGTCCGTCACATAAGTCTTTTGCAGAAGCGCATCTCCGGCGTATTTCTCGTTTTTAAGAATGCTCATAACATTCGCGTGAGTCCAGTCGGTCTTTCCCGAAGCCTTTTTTCTCCCCTGTTCCGTGAGCGCAGCCGCGATATCTCTATAGCTGCTGCCGTCAAGGAACATACTGTATATCATGCGTATCGTCTTGGCTTCCTCGGGTACGATCTTCGGCTGACCGTCCTCGCCTCTCTCATATCCGAGCGTGGTGCTGTAATGCATGGAGAAGTTTCCCTGCTCGAAGGAACGACGAATTCCCCATGTGACATTCTTACTGATACTCTCGGATTCTGCCTGAGCGAACCACGAGAACAGTGTAATCAGCATCTCATCCGTCTGTTCAAGGGTGTTTATGTTCTCCTTGTCGAAGATGACCGCAACACCGAGTGATTTCAGTTCTCGGACGTATTGCAGACTTTCGACAGTATTGCGAGCAAAGCGGCTGAACGACTTGGCGAGTATTATGTCGATCCTGCCTTGTCTGCAATACCTGAGCATCTTCATGAATTCCGGTCGCTTCTTTGCCTGAGTTCCGGTTATGCCCTCGTCCGCGAAGACCTTGACTTTTTTCCAGCCCTCGTGAGAATCGATGCACTCCGTGAAGAAGCCGCATTGCGCCTCATAGCTGTTGATCTGATCGTCCTGGTCGGTCGAGACTCTGCAGTATGCCGCCACACGCTTGACCGTATCGCTGCCGCACGTTATATCATCTTTCGGCTTGGCAGGTATCACAGTCACACGCATATCCGTCTGCATATTTATCACTCTCCTTGTGAGGGAATTATCACACCGTTGACAAGCTCGGCGCTTATCGTGCCGTTGTCAAGGATTACATATTTCACGATCTTCTTGACAAGCTCTATGTCAAGCTCTGTTGACGGCTCATGCCTTGCGAGTATGTCAAGTATTGGGATCGTCTTATCTCTGTTGTCATAAGGGCAGTCGTCATATCTCAATGATGCCGCTTCAAGTATCAGCCTCTCAAGCCGTTCGGTATCAGCATCGGGATCCCGCATCATTGCTTTTATTTTATCTTCCGCAGATATTGATTTTGCCGAAGGCCTGTACTCGAAGTTTCCTTTTGGTGCCACAAGTGTAGGATCGGATATCAAAGAATTGATGATCTGTAATATCGCTGTCCTTATCTTTGCAGTGCTGATGCGAGGTTTTTTACCTTTTATCATGCTTCGTAGCATCTTAGTTTCATCGTCTGCCATTTTTATCCGATCATACCGTTCATCGGCAATTGTTCTGACAGCGTCGAATGTTGCTTTATCTATGATCTGCGGGTATTCGGAAGTGCCTATGTATTTCTTGTTCTCGATTATCCGTTTGACCATATTCAGAGTCCAGACCTGCTTGTCCGCGTTGTATGGCACAGTCATCACATCGGCTATATCCTTCAGAGACATTCCGTTCAGATACATCCTGAATATCTGCGTTACCGCCTCGGATTCCGAAGGCTCGGTTATATATCTGCCGTTCTTCATCATATATCCAAACGGAATGTTTCTGATCTTTTTCATCTGTGTCACAGCCTTTCTGTAAATTCTATGCCGCCTATAAGCCTGAATTTCAGCTCTGTATCGGACATCGCTGTTATCTTCTCGACTGTCATCTCAAACGTGCTTTCTTCAAAGTCGTACATGATATCGCTGCCTGCGACAGTGTCCATAAGATCCGAAAGCCTGTCCGTTCTTTCCACGAGGCTGCCCGTATCCACTGCCGCGGTCATCATTTTCCGTAGTCTGTTTATCTTTGATTCGGCTTCATTTTTCTGTCCGTTATATAGCTCCGCAGAAAGTATTCCGCTTTCATAGAGCCTTGTGATCTGGTCAATACGATCTCTTACGGCGATCATATCACTCCGAACTGTGAGGAGCTGCCCGTTTCCGGCTTGCTTTTTCATTATGAGATCTTCGAGCTGCCGTATCGCCGGAGCGAGAATTATTTCCGCACCGCATTTCAGCTTGTTGAAAAGCCGTATGTACGCGTCCTGCACAGCCGTTTCGGGAATTGCCTTTACCGGGCAGTTATTGGAACTCATGTTATGATTTGAACATACCCAATAGGTTTTGCCGTTCACGATCTTGCGCTTGAACGTATGTCCGCAGTTCCCGCAAACGATCATCTTCGTAAATGTATAGTCCTGTTTCTGCCGTCTTGCACCCTCTCGCCGCGATATAAGCTCCTGCACGGCACGGAAGGTTTCTTTATCTATGATCGGCTCCTGTGTTCCCTCAGCATAATACTTCGGAAGCTCTCCATTGTTGTGTCTACTCTTAAATGGGAGTATTTCCGGCGTAAATGTCTTTTGGAACAGTGAGTCACCAATATATTTTTCGTTTCTCAGTATGTATCGTATCTTTCCTTGATTCCACTTTATACCAGTTTTCTCAGCAAGCATTTCTGAAATTGCATGCCTTCCATATCCGCTGAGATAAAGTTCAAATATCTCTTTGACTATCTTTGCATCGTCTGGGTCTACAATACATTTGCTTTTTTGG
>CACZGM010000136.1 GCA_902780695.1 uncultured Ruminococcus sp.
AGCGCCACCTCCCCGTGTTCGGGGAGACACCCCTGTGACCCCGCCAACCCCCTTTAAAAAAGGGGGCTGGACACCCTAAATTAATGCAGTATTTCAGAGCCTCGATTTATGTCGGGCGCAGACAGAAACGCAGTGGGGTTGGCAATATTTCGTGCAGAAATAGCAGAGAATAACTAACCGAGGTGGCGCACCCGTCGATTGAAGAGTGTCGCTACGCATTTCGCAGCGGCGCGTCCGCCGCCCGAGGTGGCGCACCCGTCAATAGAAGAATGTCGCTACGCATTTCGCAGCGGCGCGTCCGCCGCCCGCCGCCCGCCCACGCCAAGTTTGATACCGCTTGCGCCGTGGGGGTTGATATATCAACTGCGCTTTGATATAATTACTATCAAATAATGCAGTAATTTCAATGCCGGCGGTCTTTCCGTTTGATTTGTCGGAACAGAAAAAAGATAGATTGTTGAATTTGCTGAAATTTGTTGTATTTATATACAAAAATACAAAAAAAACAGCCGTTCTATTAAATAATATGTTATAATACCAAGGAACGATTACTGCACAGCAGATGCTTTCATAAACGTGTGCTGTGAGCCCTAAAGGAGGCAGTGAATATGAAGTATAAGGTACTTATCAATCAGGGTAACTCCATCAGTGTTGTCAAGGACTTCTTTACATACACGAAAAAGTATTTCACGGCATACACCACCACCGATATTCTGGAGGACGTGCTCAACCACTTCGAGGCTATAAAGCCCGATGTTTACCTTATATTTATGGATTCCGCGTTCAGTGAGTCCATAACACAGCTGCCGCGCCTTAAAACCAATTCAAACTTCAATAACGTGCCGATCATAATAGTCGGCAAGAGCGAGGACTGCGCGGATTTTGAGGAGAATTATCCCCAGCTTGCCAATCTCGTTATCCGCAGACCGATCTCGTCGGATAACATAGCACTCAGCATTACCGCGTTCCTCGAAAGAGGTCATACCCAGCAGATCAACGAGAATACCCGCAAGAAGATACTCGTTGTCGATGATGACCGCACTATACTCAAGATGATAAAGACGGCGCTCGAAGACAAGTACGACGTTACCGCAATGCTCAACGGCGTTATGGTGGAGCGCTTCCTCTCCATGAATGAAGTCGATCTCGTCATTCTCGACTATGAGATGCCCATAATGACCGGTGCCGCGATATTCAGAATGATGAAAGAAAACGAAAAATACGCGAAGATACCTGTGTGCTTCCTGACCGGCGTTTCAGAAAGAACAAAGGTGGAGGAGATAATGTCACTCAAACCGCGCGGATATCTGCTCAAACCCATAAATATGGAAATGCTGCTCGCGACTATCGCTAACCTTGCATAAAGGAGATATGACTCTATGGCAACAGATAACAAAAAAGACGATATTGAAGATCTCCGACTGACCGACCTTATTGATGTCGAGATGCTCCAGTCGATACAGGACGCTTTCTCCGATATGACCGGAATGGCGGCTCTTACCGCCGACAAGAACGGTGTAGCGGTAACACAGGGCTCCAATTTCACGGAGTTCTGCATGAAATATACCCGCCGGTCGCTCTTCGGCTGTATGAGATGCTTTGAGTGCGACAAGCACGGCGCGGAGCTGACAATGGAGAACGGCGGTCCCTGCTCGTACTTCTGCCACGCGGGACTTGTCGATTTCGCCGCGCCTATCATGGCAAACGGCAAGATGATAGGCAGCTTCATCGGCGGACAGGTGCTCACACATCCGCCTGTGCTGTCGGAGTTCCGCAAGATAGCCGAGGATCTCAACATAGACCCCGACGAATACATCAAGGCGGTGCATGATGTCCGTATCGTTGACAAGGAGACGGTTGACAAGGCCGCACATTCGCTGTACACGATAGCGGGCGTTCTTTCCGATATCGCGTACAAGAACCATATGCTCTACAATACCAACCGTGAGGTAGAGGCGGCGTCGCGTATGAAGAGTGACTTTCTCGCGAATATGAGTCATGAGATAAGAACGCCTATGAACGCTGTTCTCGGTATGGTGGATCTCGCGCTGCGTGAGGAGATGTCGCCCAATGCGAGAAACTTCGTCAACCAGATAAAGGTCGCGGGCAAGAACCTGCTCGTTATCATCAACGATATACTTGACTTCTCGAAGATAGAGTCCGGTAAAATGGAGATCATACCCGACGACTACGAACCGCTGTCTATCGTGAACGACGTTGCGAACATCGTCAACACGCGTATCGGTGACAAGGACATCGAGTTCACAATGGATATCTCGCCCGGCATTCCGAGAATGCTGCACGGCGATAACTTCCGCATACATCAGATACTTATAAATATACTCAACAATGCGGTCAAGTTCACCAAAGAGGGCAATGTAAAGCTGAAGATCGACTGTGAGTTCCACGACGGCGAAGAAAACGACGTTGTCCTGAAGATCGAGATAAAGGATACCGGTATCGGTATCAAGAACGAGGACAAGAAGAAGCTGTTCAACTCTTTCCAGCAGGTGGACAGCAAGCGCAACAGGAATGTTGAGGGAACGGGTCTCGGACTTGCGATAACCCAGCAGCTTCTCGGTCTTATGGGCGGAAGCATACGTTTCGACAGCGAATACGGCAAGGGTACGACGTTCTTTATCAAGATACCGCAGAAGATCGTTGACAGGATGCCGTCCGTTCCGGTACCGGAGGAGAGCTTCAAGGTCGTTGTATGCGTCGCGAACGAGTATGTCAAGGAGCAGCTCTTTACCGATCTCAAGCGGATAAACGCGGATTACATAGAGGTCGATAACTGCGAGGACATCGAAGCGTACAATCCGCATTATCTTATCATCGACAAGAACGAGCTCACTAACTCGCTGCTCGACTATCTTGAAAAGCACACGGAGATCAACTGTCTTGCGATAGCCGACTACGCGAGCAGGAGCAGCATACTTATCCCGAATGTACACGTTATCCGCAAGCCTGTGTATTCGCTCGGACTGTACAACGCAATGGGAATAAGCAATATAAAGCTGTTTACGGATACGGAGGAAGAGGATTCCTTCAGCTTTGTTGCTCCCGAAGCGCGGATACTTGTTGTTGACGATAATACGGTCAACCTTACGGTCGCAAAGGGACTGCTCGAACCGCTGCAGATGAACGTCGATCTCGCGTCAAGCGCGGGAGAAGCGATAGACCTTATGAATCAGGTCAAGTACGACGTTATATTCATGGATCACATGATGCCGGAGGTGGACGGCATAGAGGCTACGCACATCATACGCCGACTTATGCCGGAGTATGACAATGTGCCGATAATAGCGCTCACGGCGAACGCGGTAAGCGGTGCGAAGGAGATGTTCATTGCCGAGGGCATGGACGACTTTGTGGCAAAGCCTATCGAGCTTAAGGTAATGACTGCCAAGCTGCGCAAGTGGCTGCCCGAAAACAAGATAGTACCGATAACTGCCGAAGAAGCGGAGAAGGCTGCGGAGGAGAAGAAGCATCTCCAGCCCGCGTTAGAGATAGAAGGACTTGACACGAATACGGCGATAGAGCGTCTCGGAAGTGTCGATCTGTTCATGACGGTAATGACCGAATACTATTCCGCGATAGACAAGAAGTCCGATGTGATAGAGAACCACTTCAATGCGGGAAGCATACATGACTACACGGTCGAGGTACACTCACTCAAGAGTACGTCCCGTCAGATAGGCGCCATGGAGCTTGCCGATCTTGCCGCGGAGCTTGAAAAGGCGGGCAACGAGAACAATGTCGCGCTTATCAAAGAAAAGACGGAGAAGATGCTCACCATGTACCGCGGTATGAAGGAGATACTCGGTCCTCACGTTCCGCACGAAGAAAAGAAAGACCTCGTTGCCGCGGCAAAGGACGATATTCTTCCTCTGCTCGATCAGCTGTCAGAGGCTCTCGACTGCTTCGACACACTTGCGATAGACGATGTGGTCGAGCAGCTTGCCGGTTTCTCCTACCCGACAGAGGAACAGCAGGACTTCTTCGAGCAGCTCCGCGATGCTGCCGAGGTCAGCGATATCGACACAAGAGATTTTTAAGAAGGGGCTCTGGCGGGGAACGCCCCGCGGCGTTTTGCGTAGCGACATTCTTCTATTGGCGGGTGCAGCACCTCGGTTAGTTATACTCTGCTATGTATGATAATAGAAACCGCACAGACTAACAATCTGTGCGGTTATTTGTTATTTTAGCGCGAAATATCGCCAACCCCAGCGGGGAACGCCCCGCGGCGTTTTGCGTAGCGACATTCTTCTATTGACGGGTGCGCCACCTCGGTTAGCTATTCTCTGCTATTTTAGCACGAAATATCGCCAACCCCACTGCGTTTCTGTCTGCGCCCGACATAAATCGAGGCTCTGAAATACTGCATTGGTTTAGGGTGTCCAGCCCCCTTTTTCAAAGGGGGCTGGCGGGGTCCGGGGCAGCGCCCCGTCTCAAAAACTCTCTTAAGAAGTCTTTCGTCTAAGGCACCCATGGATCCAAGGTGAAACCTTGGTCGAGTCCGGGGCGACGCTCCGGCGGGGATTGGGG
>CACZGM010000137.1:0-1645 GCA_902780695.1 uncultured Ruminococcus sp.
CCGACGGGTAAAGCTCCAAAACCTTTGTACGCACTTTCCCATATTCGGAAAGTTCATAGCTGTGGGATTCCTTATACTTCTTCTCGGCTCGACCGCTGAGAGCTTTCAGTTCCTCGCCGTAATGCTTGACCTCACGATATTTTCTCAGGACATTCAGCTTGACTTCCAGATCTTCGATCTCAGTTTTCAGGTCGTTCAGCTTGGAGAGAAGTCCACGGCTGTGAGCATAAGCGGAGATCGCTGCATTGCGTATTTCTTCAGGCTCAACTCCATATTCAGCTATAATGTTCTTGGCGATACTCGCCACCTTCATATTGCCACGGTCGATAGCGTCCTGAACAAATTTGTTCTCCACGGCTTTCGGAGTAACTACTCTGATCTTCGACCTCGGCACATAAACCATACATCCTTGATACTGAGCGATACGGGATTTTATCTGTTCGGTTTCATAAAACCAGCCCAGCGTCCGACTACGGGTGAACCTTGCTCTCGGATTGCGTTCTTTCTGCTCGGCAAGTATATATTTCAGGTCGATCTTATGGTCGGGATTATACTCGACAAGCACTCCGAAATCTTTGCACTTGGCAAGAAAGTCATCGAAGTCCTCGCTGACCTTGATAACCTGATCTATCGCATATTTCAGCTTTGCTTTCCACGATAGTCCCTGACGGCTCATATCCCATTCCCAATGAGACTTACCCTTTCCCATTTCAGGACGCTCGATAACATAGAGATGATGCCGCTTACATACCTCATCGGTGATATTCATGAGCTTCTGAAATGACCTGTCCTGCTTTGTAGTCCTGCGGTTCTCATGAGTTTCAAAAGTCCTGCCGTCGATGCAGTTGGTATTATTGAAAACGCAATGAAGGTGCGTATGCTCCTTGTCGATATGGCAAGCCATGAAATACTGATACTCGCCTTTGAGAAACTGCTCGCATATCTCCTGACCGAGCTGCAATGCACGTTCGGGCGTGATCTCACCGGGCTTGAAACTGACAATGAAGTGCTGGGCGAGGACTGTGCTTCTGCCTGTTCCGTTCGCCCGTATTTCTTCGTAGTCACGGTGAGCCTGTTCGGGATCGGCGCTGCACCCTTGCGTGAAAATCAGTCTGCCGTTATCCGTCTTTTCGGGGTTGGCTATGTATTTCAGTGATGCAAGCTCATCAACTGAGACTGAAAATATCTTAGTGGTTGCCAGAGTTTATCCACCCCCTCCCTCAACGCAGAAATATCTTCGGGGTAGACCTTTCCGCCGCTGTTGGCTCTGACCGCCACCTGATTAAAGTTGTTGGATATGCTTCTTGCAAGTTTCAGCAGCTCTTTCAGCTCGTCATCGTTGAACTTCACGATGTAGCCTTTGAAGATCATGTGGCGGAAGAAGTCGCTTCGTGACTTCATACCGCTTGCCGTGAACTTGCGGTTGAACGCTTCGTATTCCTCGTCACTTAACCTGACCTGAATACTGTGTGTTCGCTTGGTTTTGTTGCTCATGTTTTCTGTTTTCCTTTCTATTTCTAATTGCAGGGTCTTAGGGGCGGCAGCCCTCTAACAAGCGGTGCATTGATGTACTCAAATCTGTGATTTGTAGTGCAGCTATGCCGAGCTTGCGATTTGTGTTAGCCCCTGTGGGGCTATTTTGCAT
>CACZGM010000137.1:1699-5455 GCA_902780695.1 uncultured Ruminococcus sp.
GTGAGGAATTGGAGCGTCAGCGACTATATTTCTCTGTGTCCGATCGCTCCGCCGCCGTCCTTATGATAACTATACTGGAAAAATATCGAAAAGTCAATGAATCGGAATTCGGGTATTCGTCAAAATGACAGTTGGGGGTTTCTATGCTCTTAGGGTATCGTAACCCCCTCATAACTGCACGTTTCTGAAAATTCGGTTGCTCCGATTTCAGGCTGTGTTGAGAAAAGTTTGTCTGGTATGCGAATAGCTTTTTTTGAAAATATCCAGTACAATTAGTGTAGAACTTAGGAGGAATGGAGCTTCGGCTCCTACATAGAGATGCTGTTACAATTTTCCGAGAGAGAAAGAGAGGTGAAAATCGTATGGCTATCTATCTTGAAAAGATCGAGGAGAACAACCGGAAGATCGCACAGCTTGAAAAGAACATCAAGCGTGATACTGAAAAGCGTAAGAAGCTCTTGGAGGATAATCGTATCCTGAGCTACAACGCTCTCTGCGAACGCTACAACTGCGGTACGCAGGAACTGCTTGACATCATCATGCGTGAACATGACCAGGCTGAGATGCTCAGAGCGAGCGGAGTGTCTGAGAACGATCTGTTTGATCTCTGCGACAAGAAAAGCTCAGAGAACGGCAAAAGCTCCAGCGATGATGCCGATGAGGACCAGATGTCATTCTATGATAATGAATGATGTGCTTACAGTGAAGTAAGCGTTTCCCCGTAACCATTCGGGAGATATTTTAGGGTTTGACAGCATAGAGATATAGATTAAGCTGTCGGAAAGGATAGTGCAGAACGAATAATACTACAAATGCCGTAGAGAGAGAAAAGGCAGGCGTAAGAACTATGCAGGAGATGGACGAGCTTTACAAAGATTGTCCGACGCACACCAACACCTATGAGGTGGACGGTGTTAAACATAAGGTCGTAAGTCACTTTGTCGGAGACAGGGATATTAACGATGTGATGTTTGGCTATGCTTTCAATAAGGTAGTCAACGAAATGCTGCACCGTGTTCCTTGCTCGGATACAGAGTAAACTTTTTTCTCAAAAGCTATTGCTTTTTCCGATACGGCGCGCTATAATAGACTCGTATCGGAAAGAGCTGCTTTGGAAATGCAGGAAAGGAGTTTACGATGTTACCAAAGCAGACTGAATATAAAGTGGGAATGTACCTCCGCTTGTCCCGTGATGATGAGCGTGTGGGAGAATCCCTTTCGATTGAAAACCAGCGAACCATTCTGACGAAATATATTGAGGAACAGCACGGGTGGACGCTCTATGACGAGTACGTCGATGACGGAATTTCAGGCACTACGTTTGAACGTCCGGGCGTACAGAGATTGCTTGATGATGCGAAAAACGGCAAGATCAATCTTATCATCTGTAAAGACCTCTCACGTTTCGGAAGAAACTACATCCAGGTCGGGCAGTACACGGATTACATATTCCCGATGTACAATATCCGCTTCATAGCCCTGAACGATAATATCGACACAGCGAAATCGGACAGTGCTTCAATGGATATGATGCCGATCATGAATGTTTTTAATGAATGGCACGCAGCCAACACTTCAAAGAAGCTGAGAGCTGTTTTTGAAGCGAACGCAAAGTCGGGAAAGTATAAGACCAACTATCCGCCTTACGGATATATGAAAGGCACAGACAAGAATTGTACGCCTATCGTTGATCCGTATTCCTCGGAGATCGTCCGCCGTATCTTTGAAATGAGGGCGGCAGGCTACAATGTGAAACGGATTGTTGATGTTCTCAACAGAGAGCATATCCTTGTACCGTCCGATTACTATTACCACACTATCGGAAAGCCGAATCCTTACCGCACCTCGCACCTGTGGGGCGTATCTGCGGTCAAGCGTATTCTCCGCAATCCTATCTATCTCGGACACCTGATTCAGCTCCGCACCACAACCGTGAGCTATAAGAATCACAAGACCGTCCGCCGTGACGAAAATGATTGGGCGGTCACTGAGAATAATCATGAAGCGATCATCTCTCAGGAGCTGTGGGACAGGGTGCGTGAAGTCGATGATTCGGTAAGCAACGGCAAGTCCTCCAAGAACGGTATCACGATGCCGCTTTCGGGCTTGTGTTATTGCTCGGACTGCGGTTCCAAGATGAAGCAGAACAGCAATATTCACTGTAAGTCAAAGCCTTGCTACACCTGCGGCAGATATAGCCGTTTCGGAAAAGAGTATTGCTCCTCGCACACAATAAGGCTTGAGCTGATCGAGAGCCTTGTGTTGCAGGACATTCAGCACCAGATCGACTTCGTGATGAATGAGCCTGATGTGAGAGCAAAGCTCCTCGCTTACAAGCAGGGCGAGAACGCTGTGCAGGACAGCTCAGACAGGAAACGGCAGCACGATATTGTGAAGCGTATCGACGAGCTTGACGGTCTTATCCAGAGCGTCTACGAGGATAAGGTGGCAGGCAAAGTTCCCGAAAAGGTGTGTATCGGCTTGCTTGAAAAGTATCAGGCAGAGAAGGATAAGCTGACCGCTGAACAGGACGAGCTGAGAAAGCGTTCCGAAGCGACACGGCAGGACGAGCGTGATGTAGACGAGTATATCCGCCGTATGAAGTCCTACGCAGGAGCGAAGAAGCTCACCCGTGATATGGCTCTGGAGCTTATCGAGTACATCAAGGTCGATGCTCACCCAGGTCACCGCAACCTTCCGAGAACGATCCACGTCTTTTATAAGCTGATTGACAAGCCGCTGACCAACAAAAGAAATGCCCTCGAATGATCGGGGGCATAAAAAAACAACTATTGAACCTTCCATAATTGCTGTTGATATTTCTCCGCGGGTGAGATCCGCACCGAGGATCTCTTCCACGTTTGCTTTGTGGACGGCCAGCTCCCGCATTTCCTCCCGCGCTTCCCGGTACTCCGCATAGGCGGATTTCTTGTCGGCCAGCAGAGCGGCATACTCTGTTTGCAGGCTTTTCACCGTGGGCAGCTTCTTTACTCCCATTTGGTCGAAGACCTTTTTCGCCGCCCGGTGGAGGATGATTTCACTTTCATGCTCCGCAAGGAATTTCCGGGAGTATCGGGATTTTTTGTAAGCCGCGAATACCTCCCGCGTCTTCATGTAATTGATGATCTGTGTCCGCAGGACCGTGATCTCCGCCATCCGTTTTTCCGCCGCCTTGATCCGGTCCGCAAGGGCATGAAACCGCTCCGACGCCTCCGACGTCTTTCGTTCCAGTTCGGCGTAATCGAGCAGTCCGTGGTCCTTCAGGTAGCTGACCGTCAATGCCATTTGTTTCAGATTGTACAGCTTCGCCCACTGCGCATATCCCGCGCCCTTGCCCTCGCGCAGTTTTGCGTCAATGTCGATCAGGAGGGACTGACCGGAAGGAGCGTTTTTTGCCCTTGCGCCTCTTGGCTTGTGGTCCTGCGTTCCTGCGAGGACGGCCCGAAGCGCTTCTTCCGTGTACCCATCCCCGAGGGAATCGAAGCGGATCGCTCTTTTCTCCCCCGGGGGAATGACAGCTGTGTGCTTTCCCGGCTTGATTGTATATCCGGTTTCCGCCAGCAGCGCAAGAAATTCTCCGAAATCCTTCGGCTTCTTTTCCAGGATCCCGTCTATGACGCCCCGCAGCATCCCCCGTTTCGACGGCTTTGCCTTTTCTCCCAGCCAGCGGTCGTAACCGGAATGGCTGTGCCGCGTCGAATGCTCGATCACGGACAGGCCGTGTTCCAGACAGATAATGTCGCTCAGTCTTGCCAC
>CACZGM010000138.1 GCA_902780695.1 uncultured Ruminococcus sp.
AGGCGGTTTCCGCTTCTGTGGATCAGTTCGACGCGGTATTTGATGCCGGTATGGACGACTATCTGGCCTCCGGCGGACAGGCTATTATTGACGAGCGTGCCGAAAAGCTGCTGGCTGTTTACGGCGAAGCACCTGCTGCCAAATAATCAAGGAACATGACGGAAGAGGGACCGGAATCATCCGGTCCCCCTTTTTTTGATTCCGGGCACCGGTGCCGCTTCCGGTTTTGTCCGGATTCAGTCCCCTCTGCCCACTTGTTCCATATTTTTAAATTGCTTCAGCCGTTTCCGGTATCGGCTTGGCGACATGCCCACGAGTTTGGTAAAAGAGCGAAGATAATTGGAATAGTCGTTGAAACCGCACTGGTACGCGATCACGTTCAGGGAATCCTCGCTCATCATTTTCTGCCGGGACAGCATGATCCGTCGGTACAGAATGTATTCATACAGGCTTCGGTTTGTCAGCCGGGCAAATTCATGACTCAGGTAGGAATCGCTGACGCTGAAGTGCTTTGCCAGCTCACCGACCCGAAGCTCCTCCGTATAGTGATTGTTGATATAGGTCAGCACGTCCTGGATGAAGCTGTTGGAAACAGCACCCTCCTGCTCCGGTTCTTCCTCCCCGGCCACCTGGCAGACAAGGCTCATCAGGTCAATCATCTTTGCATACATCTGAAAGCGCTGTGTTGGTTTCAGATCCTTTCCCTGGTCTTCCTGGATGGACCGGATGCACTGAACGAACTGCCTGGCCCGTTCTTCGTCCAGTTGATAGGTATACTGTTCCCGCGAGGTAAATGACCGCAGATAATCTCCGAGGTTCAGCTGCCCGCAGCCAAGTATCTCCATGATTTCCGGAGACAGGTTCAGATAGGCCCGCTCATATCCGCGCATTTCTTTCGTACTGCCGTCGTCGAAGTTTATCGCAACTTCAAAATCCGAGACTGTGCGCGAGTATATCCGTTCTTCTTCGTTGTTACCGGTCGGTCCGTCTGTCACGATAAAGCTCAGGCTGTAAGGCGTGAGCACAAATCTGTCGAAACGATAATAAATGCTTCCGGAAACTTCCTTGTTTATCTCACGTTCGATCTTCGTGATATCGCTGTTGTAGCTTACGGTAAAGAAGCTGTCACCGAACGGCACTTCAAGCGAGTCAACAGGTTCGGTGGAGTAAATATTCTGCAGTGTCTCAACAATGCCCTCTTCCGCTCTGTCATAGCTTATATCCGCAGAAGAGCATCCTGCCGAGTTGTCGGGAAATACATTCGTTATTTGATAAAAATATGCTGCACTCGAAGTCTTTTTTATAGGTTCATCGTAGCAGGTCTCATAGCGAATGCGCAAATTTACCGTGTCGAACGCATATCCCGTGACGTGAACGCGCTTTCCGTCGCAGTCAAACCACTCGTCGGTAGGCGTATAGAGCGGAGAGGATTCTATGTCGCGTAGCTTTTCATAATTATCGAGCATTTTCTTGGTTTCTTCCCAATCCTCACCGTAGAAGCAGATGCCGTTTATGTTCGCGTCCGCTATATCGTCAAGCGCTATCGGCTCGTCATACCAAGCAACCAGCCAGTAAAGATCGCCGTCCTTGGTATAGCCGATGGTCTTCTTATTCGTCAGATCGATGCTGCTGTCGTCCTTAAGTCTTAATCCTGCAGTTATATTATCTGTCAGCTCCTGAGTCGGCTTCTCGTCGAATTTCAGCCGTGCCGAAATGTGAGTGGGTGTGATAAACGCGTCAGTCATCTTAAATTCCCTGCCCGTTTCTCCAATCTTTACGCGGTCGTTCAGGAATGTCCTTATCACGCTGTCGGGGTCATAATGCACGGTTATCGCGAAAAGCTCGTCGTCCTCGGTATAACGCTCTGCGGGGGGAACCTCGGGGGAACCTGCATATCCGAACGGTATTCGTACATAGTCGGGTGTTCCGTTTATCACCACATCGGCGTAGCAGTAAACGGTATCGTCGATACCGGCTGCGTATTCATACGCGGGGTGACTTACTACTATCACCATTCCGTCGCCAACCAAAGTATCGGCAATTTCTATCGGTCTTACCGGAGCCCCCGTATGATGTTGTTCTCCGTCGGTATATTTTACCTCATACTCAATGCGCAAAAACTGCGAGTCATAGTCATACCCTGTGAAATGCACGGTCATACCGTCAAGCTCCACAGTCTCATCCATAGGCACAACGCCGTTCACGGCTTTTCCGGCAGCGTCGATCTCGATCTTGTCACGTACGTCCTCGCTCGCTATGATCGCGTTTTCTGTAACTGCCGCTTCACTCTGCGCAGGTTCGGATATTTCCTCATGATATCCTGCTCTTATATCGTCCGAGCCTCCCTCTTTGAGCCCGCCGTGCTCATTCAGCCAGTTCAGCCCGAATACCGCTCCGGTGAGAACTGCGGTTGTTCCGGCTATGCCTGCGACTACGCTTATTGCCTTATGCGACTTCTTCGGCTCAATGTATTCCGGAGATATTTCCGTGAACTGCATCTGCTTTACATTATCGTCTATCTTCATATTCTTCGCCCTTTCTAAAACATCATTGAATGCTGTTTCATGGTCAGGACAGGAATAATTGCCGCCGAGCTGTGAAAACGCCTGCTTGAATATATCTTTTGTATCCATTCTACCCATTCCTTTCATTTCCGATGATTTTTTTCAGACGGTCTCTTCCGCGCCGAAGTCTCGAACGAAGAGCCTGTTCGCTTATACCGAGCATTTCCGCAAGCTCTTTCACCGGGTATTCTTCATAATAATGCAGATAAAGAGCAACACGGTATTTCTTGTCAAGCTTCATTATCATCGGTAACAGATCAGATCCCTGTGTCTCGTCCGCTGCCATGTCCGACGCGGCTTCAAGCGGACGTGAAAACCTGTACCAATGCGATCTCACATGATCTATGCTTTTGTTTACCGCGCACCGCAGCAGCCATGCCTTGATATGCTCGTCATCAGTGAATGACGTACCGCAGGTGTACAGTTTCAGAAAGACCTCCTGCGCTATGTCGTATGAATCGTCCGGATTTTTGCAGCAGCAAAGAGCGACGGCATACACACTTTTGTAATACAGCCGCATATATCGGTCAAGCTCGCTTTCCGTCATTCCTATCCTTCTTTCCTGCTTATGTTTCAGGGGCGCCTCTGATAATAAAACGAATGAGTGTCGGATTTTTGGTCACCTTTTTGAGAAGAAGATCACTTTTGTAACAATTGACAATATTATACATCACTTTTACAGCAAATGCAACAAAATCCCCGTACCGCTTGTGCAGTACGGGGTTCTGCTTATTCTGTTGTTTCGGCTTCTGTATCGCCGACAATCGTTTCTTCGGGTAATTCCTCCTGCTGCATGGTCGGAACGGGTTCCGTGTCACCGTAAACGCACTCGCCGCAGACATATATCTGTGTAACTGCCGACGGGTCGATAGGCTCGGAAAGCTCATAGTGCTGCCATACCTTAGCGGTGTCGCTGGATGCCGTACCGCCCTGATCCTCGATGCCTTCAAGATTGACCTTGCTGCCGTCGTTCATAACGAGATAAGTATCGTGTAAGTTGAAGCCTTGGTTATGCAGATCGCTGTACTTAAGAGTGAACATTACCGAATCGCGGCAGATAGTCGCTTTTTCTACAGTAAGTTTGCTGCCCCATTTCATCGCGGTCTC
>CACZGM010000139.1 GCA_902780695.1 uncultured Ruminococcus sp.
CTCTGACTGTATCTTCTGTCAGAATGATTCGTGTCTCAGAATCTTCGAGCATATATGCTATACGCTCTTCGGGATAGTCCGCGTCTATCGGGAGGTACGCCGCTCCTGCCTTGTGTATGCCGAGAACAGCCGTAAGAAACAGCTTCGAGCGTCCCATTTTTATTGCAACAAATGTGTTGGGTTTTACATCTTTATCCAACAGGTATGCTGCAATGCTATCGGATACTTTGTCCAGCTCGCGGTATGTAAAGCTGCCATCGCTGTCGGTAACGGCATTACGTTCAGGTGTTTTTTCCGCCTGTGCTCTGAACATATCGACCCATGTTCCGCACTTGTCGTAGATGAGCGTTTCGCCCTTTGATAATTCGAGCACATCTGCTTTGTCATTGCTGTCAAGTAGTTCAAGCTCCGAAAGCGGACTGTCGGGATGTTCTGTGATCTCTTTCACCAATGTGCCGATCATAGCGGATATCCGTTTTATTTCGGACTCGCGGTACCGTTCGGTATTGTAGGAAACCGCAAATACGAGCTTCCCGTTATCTATCATAGCGACCGGGTTTATGTCATCGAATATTTCCTCGCGGATATCGACAGGAATGAGCAAGCTTTCGGTATTAGTTTCTTCTTTACCGCTGTTGTAGTTTTCAAATGCAAACACAGACTGGAAAAGATCACTTCCCAATGATGTCTGCTTCTGTATCTGTTCGAGCGCGCAGTGATCGAAGTCGTTGCTTGCGGCATTCTGTTTCTGAAGCTGTGAAAGTGCTTGACGTACAGTTGTGCTTCTGTCAAATTTTATGCGGACGGGTATCGAGTTGATAAACAATCCGACTATATCATCGACGTTGTCGGATGTATTGTCACGCCCCGAAACGACCTTTGCAAACACTACGTCTTCGGTGCGGCTGCATACCGCGTTGACAAGACCCCATATAAGCTCGGCACCGTTGCTGACAGTAGCTTCTGAATCCCGGCAGATATCCGTGAGCCGTGAAGTTGTCTCTTCGTCTATGTATGTCACAATGGTATCTTGATCACTGCGTTCATCCTCCGGAACGATACCGTAGGACGGTATGCGCGCCTGTGTCTCATAGTCTGAAAGAAGCTCACGCCAGTATTTCAGACCGGCATTTTTATCCTTATCCAGAATTTCACGAACAGCTTTTTCATAACGTCCGGAAACGGCTGCTTCGTCCGCTGTTTCAAATCCGCTTAAAGCTTCACGAAGATAGCGGTCGAGATCGTTCATATACAGTGCGGAGCACCAACCGTCGATCACGGCATGATGAACAGATACGATAAAATAGCTGTGTTCCGGTGAGCTTTTTACGCAGGTCAGTCCGAAAAGCGGCTTTTCCTGAAGGTCAAAACCGTTTTTCAGAATATTGCGGCGAATGAGTGCCAGCTCATTTTCGGGATCGGCTGAATCGGATATATCAAGCATAGTAAGCCCAAGCTGCCTGTCAACTATAGCCTGTCTTGGCTGGCCGACTCCGCGGTAGATTATGGATGTGCGAAGGTCCTCGTGCTTTCTTCCGAGTCTTTCAAGTGCCCGCCTCAGCTGCTTCTCTGTGAATACGGCATTCACCTCGTAAATGTCCGCCATACGGTAAGCAGAAGAATCCGGCTCCGAAACGTTTTTAAAGAGCATTCCTTCCTGCATGGGAAGAAGCGGATAGATACGCTCCAGGCGTTCACCGCGCGCAGCAAATGCGTTCATGATCTTCTCAAATTCTTCTTCCGTCCATTCCGTTTCGCCAAGATCAGACGCGGTCACGGCAGGCGTATCGCATTCCGATAGATATGTTGTTATCCGCTTCATTTCCGATAATATGCTGTCGGCGAATTTCTGCGCAGCGTCATTGCTGAATATATCTGCATTGTAGTCCAGCCGCAGTTCAAAGCTGCCGTTAATGACGATACAGTTAATAGTCAGATCGGGGTCACCGTTATTTCTTGAACTTACTTCTTCCCCGATAAATATATCACTGTCGCGGAAGAAGGACGTGTCCTCGGAATTTTCACTGCCCATATCTCCGAGATAATTGAAGAGAATTTTCTCCATCCTGTCGGGTTGTACAGGTATATTTTCTTTCCCTTCAAGATAACGAAGCACGTTGTAACCGACACCTTTGTTTGGAACGCGGTGCAGGGTCTCCTTGACCGTAAGAAGATCATGCCGCACATCTCCGTTCAGGCCTTCAAGAATTACGGGATACATCGTGGTGAACCAGCCGACTGTACGGTCTGTTATCAGGTGTTCGCCCATATCTTCACGACCATGACCTTCAAGCTGAACGGAAACACTGCTCTCACCGGTCAGAGCATGGTATCCCGTGCCTACAGCGGTAAGAAGTGCATCATTGATATCCGCATTGATGATGCCGAAGTTAGCGTGTATAAATCTGCCGGTGTCCTGTTCGTTAAGGGATACAGTAATATGCTCAAAACGGCGGCTGTGAGCCTTTGCTGCGGAACAGGGAAGTGCTTCGACCTTCTTTTGTATTGCTGTCCAGTAAGGAATCTCACGCGCAAGAATATAGCTGTCACGGTAACGGTGCTGGAGCTCTGCAAAATCTTTGTATGTGTTCGTTTTGGCGGGAAGCTTTATCTCTATTCCCGAAACTGCCTGCGAGTAAGCCACTTCAAGGTCGGAGCGTATAACGCGCCACGAAACGCCGTCAATAATGAGATGGTGTGCGGCAATGAAGAAATAGTCTCCGTCCGCGCCGTGTATCAGAGCTGTTCTTACAAGAGCCCCGCTCATATCTATATGCTGCTGTATTTCCGAGCAGATCCCGGTTATCTCTGATTTATCCGCGACAGAATGTTCTTCGATTTCAAGTCTGATATTCGCGCTGCGGACGAATATCCTGCCGTCATGAACAACTGCTCTGAGCATATCATGCTGATATGTCAGAGAATCCCATGCCTTTTGTAACGCTCGGAGTTCGGTGCGTTCCGCAAGCGAATAGAGCTGTGCCTGATTATAGTGCCACGGCTCGGGCAGCCCGAGATCATTGAAATAAGCTATTATCGCGGTATCTTTTATGTATCCCTCATAGGGTTCCTGACTGATGACAGCCGCAGTTTCGATAACGGCGTTTGCTGCAATACTGCGTACTGTTTTATTCTTCATTATCCCAGCAACGGATATCTGCACTGACCTTTCACGAAGAAGGCTTACCATACGGATAGCCTTTATCGAGTCGCCGCCGAGTTCAAAGAAGCTGTCCTCGGCACTTACCGGTTCGCTTACGCCGAGAATTGAACCCATGATCTCCGCAACTATCCGCTCCTTGTCGGTGGCGGGCTCAATATAGGCAGCTCTGCCGCCGACGGAAGGCTCCGGCAACGCCTTTCTGTCGATCTTGCCGTTGGGAGTGAACGGCATTTCCGGAAGTCTCACATATACCGACGGTATCATATATTCGGTCAGACTTTCGGAAAGGAACGCTTTAAGTTTGTCATTGTCAGTTTCGTTGTCAGACACATAGTACAGAACCAGATTGTTTTTTCTTACCTCGGCGGCAGCAGATCTGATACCGGCGAATTGGCTTGCTCTGCTCTCTATCTCGCCAAGCTCGATACGGAATCCCCTGAGTTTCACCTGCGTGTCGATACGTCCGAGATATTCGAGCTGTCCTTCCTCG
>CACZGM010000140.1:0-3548 GCA_902780695.1 uncultured Ruminococcus sp.
TTTCCTTGACTTGCGCCAGCAAGCCTGCGTCAAATTTAGCCAATCTGACGAAAAATCTGACTGCGCAATCTGCGCACGCTCTTTGTGCGGTATAGCCTTAATTTGATTTTTCAAAAAAGAAATGGAGGTCAATGACATGAATGAGATCATCAATGCAATGAAAGAACGCAGAAGCATCCGTAAATTCAAGCCGGAAATGCCCGCGAAAGCCGATCTTGATCAGATCATCGAAGCCGGGCTGTACGCCGCTAACGGACGCGGCATGCAGGGAGCAATAATTATCGCTGTGACCGATAAAGCTGCCCGCGACAAGCTGTCCGATACAAACAGGAAGATCGGCGGCTGGGAAGAAGGTTTTGACCCGTTTTACGGAGCGCCCGCTGTCCTTATCGTTCTCGGAAACAAGGACATAAACACCGGGATTTACGACGGCAGCCTCGTAATGGGAAATCTGATGCTTGCCGCGCACTCACTCGGACTCGGAAGTATCTGGATCCACCGCGCAAAAGAGGAGTTTGAAATGCCGGAGTACAAAAAGCTGCTCGACGATCTCGGCATAAAGGGAAACTGGGAAGGAATAGGTCACTGCGCCATAGGATATACCGACGGTGACGCTCCGAAAGCTGCGGAACGCAAAGAAGGCAGAGTTTACCGGATATAAAACCGCATAGATACGACAGCGCCCCGCCGGTTGTGTACCGACGGGGCGCTGCTGTCTGTATTCCGAAAACAACAGTATATCATTACAAAGAAGCGTGTGCGGCGATCTTATATATCGCGGCAATGTCGGCGGCTGTCAGCTTCATAAATCCGCCTGTCGTGCCTTCACCTACGCCGAACTTTTCAACGAGGGTCGGTATATCTTCTTCCTTTGCACCGAGCTCTTCAAAGTTTATCGGCATACCTATGCTTCTGAGGAACGTGCGGAAGCGGCGTATTCCCTCAAGAGCAGTAGCCTCCGGATCTTCATAATTCATCTGGCAGCCGAACACACGCGTCGCCATCTGACAGAAGCGCATCACATTGTGATCGTGTACAAACTCCATCCAGGCGGGCATTATCACGGCAAGTCCGGCACCGTGCGCTACATCGTACAGACCGGAAAGCTCATGCTCAATGCCGTGACTGTTCCAGTCCTGCTCGCGTCCCACACCGCAAAGATTTGTATGAGCGACTGTTCCCGCCCACATGATATTCGCGCGCGCCTGGTAGTTATCCGGGGCGGCGATCACGCGCGGCGTCTCCTTTATCATGGTGATAAGCACCGCTTCACACAGACGGTCGGTTATCTCGACTTCAGTTGTATTGGTGAAATAACGCTCGAAAACGTGCGCCATGATATCGGTCGCTCCGCAGGCTGTCTGATAGGCGGGGAGCGTCTGTGTCAGTGAGGGATCCATTATCGAGAACTTCGGGCGGAGATGATCGGAACCCGCGCCCCGCTTCAGCATACCGTCCTCTTTGGTGATGACCGAGTCGCCGGAGCCTTCGCTTCCCGCCGCCGCGATAGTGAGGACAGTAGCCACAGGCAGTGCTTTCTCTATCCGCTTTCCGCTGTAGAAATCCCAGAAATCGCCTTCATAGGGAACGCCTATCGCTATCGCCTTTGACGAATCTATTACGGAACCGCCGCCGACAGCGAGGATAAAATCAACGCCCTCTTCCCTGCACATATCTATACCCTTGTAAACGAGTGTATCGCGTGGATTGGGCTTTACACCGCCAAGCTCGCAGAACGCAACTCCCGCATCGTCAAGAGACTTTTTGACTGTATCTATAAGGCCCGACCTTACTGCCGAACCTCCGCCGTAGTGGATCAGCACCTTACTGCCGCCGTACTTCTTCACAAAATGACCTGCTTCCGCGGCACGGCCTTTGCCGAATACGAATTCCGTGGGACTGTAAAAATTGAAATTTTCCATAATGAAGTTTCTCCTATTTCCGGACGCAGATGTTTTGCCGGCGTGTTCGCCGCAACTTTAAATTTATTATACAATATTCCGGGCAACAAATCAATACGCCGGTACAAATAAAATATTATTTTACTATTTTTATGAAGATTTATTATATCATCAGCGGCTGAGTTTCCCGAATGTCAGACATTCCGCACACTTTACAAATCCGAGTTTCAAGGCTGTCCTGCGCGAGGCGGCATTCTCACTGTGACACGCCCACACGGGATGCCTGCCGTGTGACAGCGCATACGATATCAGCTTTGACGCAGCAGCTGCCGCAAGACCGAGACCGCGGTATCTTTCCGATGTCTCCACTCCGATATCAAGCTCCCTGCCGCTTATTGCAGCCGAAAATGCCCACGATACGGCATCGTTTCCGTGCATCACACAATACCCCTTCCCTTTTGCAAGGAATTCGTCATTGTCCCATGAAAAAGCGGGTGTGATCCTGCCCCTTATCCTGCCGATATTATCTTCATTTATCTCCTCCGCAGTAAAACCGTCCGGCAGAGCAGGCTCCTTATATCCCGCTGCATCGTAAGTGAAAAACAGTCTTGTTCCGATCCCGATATCGCTCTTCCCCGAAAAGTATGTCCTGACACCGGTATCGTCGGAAAGCAGCACAAGCCGTCTGTCTCCGCTAACGGTCATAAGCTCATACGCAAAGTCGAGCATCTGTGTGCCGCAGCCTTCGGTCACAAACGCAAACCCGCACCTGTGCCATATCAGCAGATCGCCGCCGTCCTCATATATATCACCGCTCTGAATGCCTTCTATGACCGACAGCGGATATACCGCGCCGGGGATATCCGCACTTATCCGGTCTGCATATTTACGGTATTCAGTTCTGACTGCTCTGTTCATTAATCCCGCCCCTGTACGCAAGATGATTATGTATTTATATTATATCACCGTTTACCGCAGAAGTCAATTTGACCGGAGCTTCGGAAGCGAAAATAGCTGCGAAGATCGAGGAGCGTTTCCAGGTCGGAATGTACAAGGCGCGACGCGTAGTCCGGACAGAAAGCAACTACTGCATCAATCAGGCTGATATTGACCGTATGCTCGGTGATATGAGTATCGAGGATATCGAGCAGAGGCTTGATATGATGATTGAGGAGAAGGAAACACTTCCGGAGAGCGATTCAACGTTGAATTCGGCGGAAGAAAACCCGCTGAAAATGTCGGTAAATGAAATTGGACGGTCAGATGTTACAGACGAGTACATAGAAAAAGCTATGCTGGGGACGGGTTTGCTCACGCATGATGCGGGGTGCGAAGATGGTGAACATGAAGATGAGTTGAAGTTTGCCGAATGGGTGCATAACACCCTCGGCGGTGATATTCATGTTCGCAAAGAAGCTAATCAACAGAATGTTAAAGATCCTGATTATATGTGGAATGGTAAACTGTGGGATTTAAAAACATTTTCAACAGAGAAAGCAGCAAACACGGCTGTGCAAAGGGGTATTGACCAGATAAAACATAATCCCGGAAGCGTTATGCTTGATTATAACACAAACCATGTTAATCTATCAACTTTAGAGCTGATACTTGACAGACGAATGAAATGGTATCATGACATTACCGCTG
>CACZGM010000140.1:3576-4751 GCA_902780695.1 uncultured Ruminococcus sp.
GGAGCCCCCCCGCCAAATAGCGAAGGTTCCCCTCGATAATATTCTATCACACCCAGTTTTATTTGTCAAGAGAAAAGGAGAAAAACAAAATGAGAGAATTATCAACAATTCAGAAGAGAGAAAACCTTAACAAAGTCTTTGCGGCTGATGAACCGGGTAAAGGCGGCGCAAATCATGAGTATGACATTTACCCTGCACAGGATTTCAATGAGGAAACCGACCCGTATATCGTGATACGGTTTTCTTATGCCCGAAAGGAGAAGAAATGAAAATAAAAATCGTTTATATCGGCAATACTCCGCATATATACTTCGATTATAAAGAAGTAAGTGAAGTTTATGGTTTCAATATTTCACAGGGAGTAAATGAGCCGCAGAAAATACATCTTGACATTTTTGCATTAAGCGGAGTCGAGATAGAATACCGAAAAGAGAAACATTATGAGCAAATACGGAAGCGGACTGACCTTCGGTCAGTGCTGTACAATGGACAAGGAGCGCATCAGGCACGCGCTGTATTATCACGCGAAAATGCTTACCGGCAGCGGCAGGGCTATGGAACAGCCCGCCGTTTTTTGTTTTCCCTGTTTGAATTAATTTCCACAAATAAAACTTTGTTATCGGCAGAAAATAACCGCGATAAGAAATGTGTCACCGACAGCTGCCGAAACGGCGGGTTTTGTCCGGTATCCTGCAACACGGTATGCCGGAATGCCGAATAATGCGCTTGCGGCGGATACATTCATTAATGAAAAACGAAAGGACGGATAAAATGAAGCTGACTAAAAGCGAATACGGAAAGCTCGCAAAGCGGCGCTCTCCGGGAACCAAAATGTACAGAACGGTGCCTATGGCATTTATTGCAGGCGGTGCGATATGCTGCGCGGGACAGGCGCTCTTAAATTTATACAGGGCTGTCGGAATGACGGAAGAAACCGCCGGAACGCTGACCTCGGTGTCGCTTGTGTTCTTAAGCGCGGTGCTGACAGGCTTCGGATTGTATGACAAGCTCGCAAAGCACGCAGGTGCGGGTACTCTCGTACCGATAACCGGCTTTGCAAACGCGGTCGTTTCCCCGGCAATGGAGTTCAAGACCGAGGGATATGTCCTCGGTGTGGGAGCAAAAATATTCATCATCGCGGGACCCGTTATCGTGTACGGACTCGCGGCTTCCGC
>CACZGM010000141.1 GCA_902780695.1 uncultured Ruminococcus sp.
AATTTGATTATTCTGGAATTTTCCTTGCACTTTTGCAACCGTGAACAGGCTTCAAGCTGCGCTATGAAGCCTGTTCACGATTGATGAGCAGACATTAATGTATTTGGTGCTTTATTGATCTTACGGCTGCAAAAGCGCAAAGAAAACCGGGGTGAACGCAGAATGAACATACAGATTTTCGGCACAAAGAAAAGTGCCGACACACGCAAGGCAGAGCGATTTTTCAAGGAGCGCGGCATAAAATTCCAATCCGTCGATCTTAAGGAAAAAGGTCTCAGCAAGGGTGAACTGCTGTCGGTCATGCAGGCTGTCGGAGGAATTGACGCGCTTATCGACACCGAATGCAAAGATAAACAGACGCTTGCGATGATACAGTATCTGGTACCGGAACAGAAGCTCGGCAAGCTGCTCGAAAACCAGACGGTCATAAAACAGCCTGTAGTCCGCAACGGTAAGCAGGCTACCGTAGGATACGAACCGGAAATATGGAAGAAATGGGAATAAATGAGGAAATATTATGTTCTATTATCTTATTGAACCGCTGCTTTCGTTTCATTTCGTACTCATCGCAGCAGCCGTCATACCCGCACTGCTTCTGCTGATTAAGGTATATCGCTCGGACAGGCTTGAAAAGGAAAGTTCGGGGCTTCTGCTGAATCTTGTGAAGGCAGGGGTTTTGTCGTCGCTTCTCGCGCTTGTAGAGGAACGCGTACTGTCGGTGCTCCTCGGACTTATGGTGTCGCCCGAAGATCCGATTTACAATGTGATACTGTATTTCGGGATCGTCGCGTTTTCGGAAGAAAGCTCGAAATACCTTTTTCTCAGGCACCATACATGGCGCAGTCCGGAATTCGACTGTCAGTACGACGGCGTTGTGTACGGCGTATTCGTTTCCCTCGGCTTTGCGATCTGGGAGAACATAAGCTATGTTACGCAGTACGGCTTCTCTGTCGCGCTGATAAGGGCTGGGACGGCTATCCCGGGGCACGCCTGCTTCGGCGTTTTCATGGGCATTTTCTACGGTCTTGCAAAGAAATACGAAAACCGCGGGGAAGCCGACATATCGAAGCTGTTCAGGATACTCGCACTGGTATTTCCCGCGGGGCTCCACGGTGCGTATGACTATATAGCCACAATGGAGGAATACACCGGAGACGGTATTTTCATCGGATTTATCGCGGTACTGTTCATCGTGTCCTACATACTTGTGAACAAAATGTCCAGAAATGACAAGTATATCGCATAGAGAGGTGAATGCCGTGAACAAGGAATGGTCGGAGCTCAACAAACAGATGCAGCTCCTTCTGAAGAAGAAGGATACATACCGCGACGGCATCGGAAAACTGATCGGACTGCGCAATTCCATAATGAAAGTGATAGTTTCGTTTAAGGACGAAATTACACGGGACGAGCTTGCCGCTATGCCGTTCCCGAACGCAGACGGAAATCACAGCACAACGATAGCGTGGGCGCTGTGGCACACGTTCCGTATCGAGGATACAGTCGTTCACACGCTGATAAACGATGATGAACAGGTGTTCTTTTCGGGTGATTGGCAGAGACGTATGAACTCCCCTATAATAACGACAGCGAACGAGCTGACGAAAGCAGAAATGACCCGCTTTTCGGAACTTCTCGATACAGACGGGCTTTTCGGATATATTTCTGAAGTAAGCAAAAATACCGAGCGCATTCTGAATGCCCTTCCGTACGAAAGGCTGAAAGAAAAAATACCGCCGGAGCGCAGAGAAGAACTTCGGAAGCTGAATGTCGTGAGCGGGCATGAGGACGCGGCATGGCTCATAGATTACTGGTGCGGCAAGGATATCAAAGGGCTGATATATATGCCGCTTTCAAGACATTGGATAATGCACACCGAGGCGTGTTTACGGATAAAGGAAAAACTGAAAAATGAACATCAGACTTGACAGCATAGACGGCGGCGGTGCGTTCGATTTCGGGAGAACGTCCTCCGATTACGCAAAATACCGCGACATCTACCCGCAGGAATTCTATGACAGGATCATAGAGCGCGGACTCTGCGTCAAAGGTCAGAACGTGCTCGACCTCGGCACGGGAACGGGAGTACTGCCGCGCAATATGTACCGTTACGGCGCGAAATGGACAGGTACCGATATTTCCGAAAATCAGATCGGACAGGCAAGACCGCTCTCACAGGGAACGGATATCGACTATTACGCCGTGCCTGCCGAGAAACTCGATTTTCCGGACAGCTCATTCGACGTGATAACCGCGTGCCAGTGTATATGGTATTTCGATCACGAAAAGATACTCCCGGGACTGTATCGTATGCTGAAGCCGGACGGCCGCATACTTATCCTGTATATGGCCTGGCTGCCGTATGAAGATAAGACCGCGAAGGCAAGCGAAGACCTCGTGCTGAAATACAATCCCGGCTGGACAGGCGCGGGCGAGACAATGCACCCTGTTTTCGTCCCCGAATGCTTTCTCGAAAAGTTCGGGCTTGTTCACCGCGAGGAATACAGACTTAATGTGCATTTCACAAGAGAGAGCTGGAACGGCAGAATGAAAGCGTGCCGCGGTATCGGAGCTTCTCTGCCGCAGGACAGAATTGACGCGTGGGAGCGTGAGCATCTTAAAATGCTGGCGGAGTCCGCACCGGAGGAATTTGACATACTGCATTACGCCGCATCTGCGGAATTGAAGAAGAAATAATATGAGACTGTTTATTGCGATCAATTTCAGTGACGGAATGAAAGACGCACTTGTCGGAATTCAGGAGAAGCTGAAAGAAAACAACGTCCGCGGCAATTACACCAAGCCGGAAAACCTGCACTTAACACTCGCGTTCATCGGCGAGTACCCCGACCCGGACTATGTTCTCGATACGCTGGCGCAGGTACGGTTCAAGCCGTTCGAGATACGGACCGACAGACTCGGCAGCTTCGGTAAACTTTGGTGGGCGGGAATATCCGCACCGGCTCAGCTCTCAAACTGTGCCTCACAGATACGGCATTATCTTGCGGAAGCGGATATACCCTTCGACCGCAAGAGATTCTCGCCGCACATAACGCTGATACGCGAGCCGGATAAGTCCGCGGTACCGGAGACGGCTCTGCCCGAAGCGGTCATGACGGTGAATGAGATATCTCTGATGCGCTCGGACAAGGGCAAGCGCGGAATGATATACACCGAGCTCGGCTGCGTGAGAAGTGTATAACTCACTGATATGCACCGCCCCAAACTCCGCGGTTATATTCTTCTACGGACAAGTACAGTGGTCGTATCATAATGTACTCTACTAAAACAAATCGGAATTGCGGCGAACGCGCCGCCCCGAACTCCGCGGTTATATTCTTCTACGGACAAGTACAGCGGTCGTATCATAATATACTCTACTAAAACAAATCG
>CACZGM010000142.1 GCA_902780695.1 uncultured Ruminococcus sp.
GCCGCCGAAGGCGGCAACTTTCATTATTCACTATTCACTATTCATTATTCATTATTCATTATTCATTCAGCGAAGCAAATTCCCGCGGAATTTGCTGAGTAATACAGTGAATGTTTCCGCCGCCTTTGATAATGTCGATCGCATCAATGGGAACGATCTCACGTCCGGGGAGCAGCGAGCGCATAATGCCGAGTGCGCGTTCGTCGCTCGGCGCGTTCTCACCGCCAAACTGCGGCAGCAGAACGATATCGTTTGCGAAGAAGAAGTTGACATAGGACGCGGCAAGGCGTTCTCCTGCCTCGCGGGTGTCCTCGCCGTCCTCAAATTCGTAGTCGAGCATATCGCTTTCCGTCACGGTAACGGGAACGTCGGGAATCGGCAGCTTGTGAACGGTTATCTTCCTGCCTTTCGCGTCGGTGCAGTTTTCAAGCGTTTCGAGACAGGCGGAAGAAAGCGCGTACTGCGGGTCATTGGTATCGTCCGTCCACGCAAGCACGACTTCCGCGGGTCTTATAAACGCGCAGACGTTATCGACGTGCTCGTTCGTTTCGTCGTTGTATATCCCTCGCGGGAGCCATATCACCTTTTCCCCGCCGAGGTATTGGCAGAGCGTCCGTTCTATCTCCGCTTTCGTCATTGAGGGATTGCGTCCGGGGCTTAAAAGGCAGGCTTCGGTGGTGAGTATGGTACCTTCTCCGTCCGAATGTATTGAACCGCCCTCAAGCACGAAATCCCCTGCGCTTATGCAGTCAAATCCCGCTTTCCGGCAGAACTCCTGCGCGAACGCGTCGTCGAGCGCCCAGTCGGCATACAGACCGTCGTATTCCCCGCCCCACGCGTTGAACTTCCAGCTTATCCCGCGGATATCGCCTGTATCACGGTTCTTTACGAATGTGGGAGCAACGTCACGCGCCCATGAATCGTCGGTGGGGATATCGAGGAGCCTTATCCTGCCGGACTTGTGCAGGAGCCGTTCGGCATTTGCACGCGAACGCTCATTCACAGCGACATACACATCCTCGTGTTCCGCTATGGTATTGATTATCTCTGCGAACGCGGCAGCCGCAGCGACGGACTTTCCCCACGAACCGGGACGTTCCGGGAAAATAAGGACAGCCGCTTTCTGCGGCGAAAATTCCGCAGGCATATAATATCCGTTCAAGACAGTCTCTCCTTGAAATCGCTGTATCCGAAATGTTTTATCGGCTCATAGGAACCGCCGGTATGCAGTATTCCGATATCCGGCAGCGGCATACCGTTGAAAGTATTGTTCTTGACCATTGTATATAGCGCCATATCCTCAAAGCAGAGCCTGTCGCCCTCGTTCAGCGGCTCGTCGAAGCTGTAATCTCCGATGATGTCACCCGCAAGGCAGGTGCGCGAGGAAAGGCGGTATGTGTGGGATTTTTCGCTCTCTTTTCCGCTCATGAAAAGCGGCGGCCGGTAGGGCATTTCAAGCACGTCGGGCATATGGCAGGCAGCCGACGCGTCGAGTATGGCGACATTGATGCCGTTATGCACGATCTCCATTACTTCCGTCACAAGCCAGCCCGCGTTCAGCACGACAGCCTCACCGGGTTCGAGATAGACCTGCACGCCGTACTTTGCGGAGAACTCCTTTATCAGCCGGACGAGTCCCGCGGTATCGTAACCGGGCTTTGTGATGTGATGTCCGCCGCCGAAATTCACCCAGCTGCACTTATGCAGGTATTTCCCGAACTTCTCCTCAACTGCTCGGACGGTCTTTTCAAGCGGCTCGAAGCCCTGTTCGCAGAGGGTATGGAAATGTATTCCGTCAACACCCGCGAAAGCTTCTTCGTCAAAGTCGGCGGCTCTCACGCCGAGGCGGGAACCGGGAGCGCAGGGATCATAGATAGGCTCGTCCTGTGTTGAGCATTCGGGATTTATGCGTATGCCGATACTTTTTCCTCTGCACCGGTCACGGAATTTCCGCAGCTGTGCAAAGGAATTGAACACGATATGGTCGGAGATCTTTGCGATCTCATCGAACTCGCTGTCCTTATAGGCGGGGCAGAAGCAATGCACCTGACCGCCGAATTCTTCTCTGCCGAGCCTGGCTTCATAGAGCCCGCTTGCGGTAGTACCGTGAAGATAATTCCGGATTGTCGGATAGACGGAGAACATCGAGAACGCTTTCTGCGCGAGCAGGATTTTACAGCCGGACATATCGGCGACGCTGCGCAGGATATCGAGGTTGCGCACCAAAGCATTTTCATCGAGCACATAGGCGGGTGTATCTATCTCACCGAGTGCCGGATGCGCGAGTAATTTATTGTTCATAGCAATAGTTCCGTTTTTTATACAAATTTCGGTAGTTACACTCTGCGACATTCCTGCCCCGAAAGAACAGCCCCTCAACAGGCGCAGAATCTCAACAGACCCCTTTACAATTGTGAGCAGACGCTCTGTGCCGGGCAATTGATAGATTGGGAGGACATCGCCCTCTGATACGGTACAGGACTAACAGGAACAAGCACCCCGCAGCGGCTGTGACGGTTTTCACCCGCCGATTTTCGCCCTTTCCGCGAGTTGTCAAAGAGACTGCCTGCGCGGGGCTCGGTGACAGGCACTGTTCTTTCACGGAAAGCTGTTCTGTATGACCTAACAGCACTCGTGCAGGCTACTTTGATCCACGAAGCGGTACGCGCCCTTTGGTTACTTTCCGTCGCTATGGACGGAAAGTAACTCGCCACGCCGGCAGAGAGCCGAAAAAGGAAAACAAATTATCCTGCGGGCGAAAAAGAACCAAAACTTTCGAGCGCAAAACGAAAGTCTCTGCCATGCCTGCTGCCTTCGGCTGATGGGGCTCTGCCCCAAGCCCCGCTGGCCGCGCCGCGCCAGACCAGGCCAAGGCTCCGCCTTGGATCCAAGGACGCGTTTTCAGAAGAGAGACTTTGAGAGAGTTTCAGAGAAGGGGCTCTGCCCCCCAACCCCCCGCAATCCCCCCTTGGAAAAGGGGTCTTGACCCCCTAAACAAATGCAGTATTTCAGAGATGCATCAGTGGGTCGCTCTGCAAGAAATGAATGGGGGTTGGCAAAGACTCCA
>CACZGM010000143.1 GCA_902780695.1 uncultured Ruminococcus sp.
CAGACATACTGCTTTTTTGTATAGTGTCCTGTAAAACATCGTCACGGCTGTCCCTCCCCGCACAGGCTGTTATTGTCTGCCTTATTATACCACATTTTCTGTATTATTTCAAGAACTTTGTCGTTTCACACCCGCCGTCACGCCGCTGTTCAATATTCTCTGCCCTGCCTGCTGCCTTCGGCTGATGGGGCGCCGCCCCAAGCCCCGCCGGAGCGTCGCCCCGGACTCGACCAAGGTTTCACCTTGGATCCAAGGACGCGTTTTCAGAGAGAGACTTTTAGAGATTTCGGAGAGGGGGCTCTGCCCCCCAACCCCCCGCCAACCCCCTTTAAAAAAGGGGGCTGGACACCCTAAATAAATGCAGTATTTCAGAGATGCATCAGTGGGTCGCTCTGCAAGAAATGAATGGGGGTTGGCAAAGACTCCGTTCAGAAATAGCAGAGTATAGCTAACCGGGGTGGCGCACCCGCCCATAGAAGAGTGTCGCTACGCATTTCGCCGCGGGGCGTTCCCCGCTGGGGTTGGCGATATTTCGTGCGGAAATAGCAGAGTATAACTATCCGAGGTGCTGCGCTTTTCCATAGAAGAATGTCGCTACGCATTACGGAGCGGCGCGTCCGCCGCCGCCGCGGGGCGTTCCCCGCCCGCCGCCTATAGTTTCTTGCTGACCTCGATGACGGAGCCGACGACGCGGACATCGTTTGCGGATTCGTTCTCGAAGCGCCGCACCGGATAGTAGGATTTATGGAGTGAAGCTCTACCCAGCCGCGCCCGAACTTTATCTTCTTGACAAAAGCCTCGTCACCGATCATCACGACCGCGACGCTCCCGCTGTCAACGCTGTCGCGCCTGCGCACAAGTATCCTGTCCCCGTCCTCGATAGTCGGTGCCATGCTGTCGCCTTTGACATTTATCCACAGATACTCCCCGTTTTCGACACTGTGACCGATGAATGTGGGGATATACGATGAAGCGCGGCTGTCGGCATAGGCTCCGAAGCCCGCACTTACGCTGTCAAATACGGGAACGTTGTAAATACCGCTGTTTATCATCTCCGCGTTTGCCGGTTCCGGCTTTCCGAGAATGTACATAGCTGTGGTACCAAGTCCCTCCGCAAGCACGTCGAGCTTGTCCAGCGGGATATTCCTGATGCTCCCCGTTTCATACCGCTGAAGCGTCGATTTGCTTATCCCCGTGAGCGCGGCAAGCTCCTGATACGACATTCCGAGCTCTTTTCTTCTCTGCTTTATTCTCTCCGATGCGGGTAATGTTTCCATAGTCTGCCTCCCGTTTCTCTACCGATATTATATATGATATGCTGACCTTGATACGATTATATCACATTTTTCCCAAAAATGCAACATATTTTGCAAAAAATTGGAAAATGTTGCAGATATGAGTTGACATTTGCCAAAAGATGTGTTATTATATACTTGTCCCACAAATGCAACTGTCGGAGCAAATTTCCCTCATTTGCAACGAAAGGAGGAGTTTTGTACAGATGTGAAACGTGCGGAAATACCTGCACAGAGCCGCCGAACGCATACGAGCCGGACGGGAGCATAAGCCATAAATGCCGGTGCTGCGGCAGTGAAAGCGTAAGACCCGAAGCCGGGAAATGCGATATATGCGGCAGAATAATGTACAGTCATGAACACGCGTATGAAGCGGGAAATCTGCTTATATGCAGGGCGTGTATAACGGAAGTAATGATATAGCCGGGAACGGTTCGCGGCTATGGTGTATGACAAGATAGGAGAGGAGCATGAACGTAAAGAAATTTCTTGAATCGCACAAAGAGATCGACGACAGGATAAATCTTGATCTTGAAGAGATAGCAAATCTCCGCGCACTCGCGGAAAGAACAACAAGATATATCTCTCTCGACGGCGGCGGCGGAAAGAACGGCACGAAGTCCGATAAAGTCGGAAACTACGCCGTGAAAATAGCCGATCTTGAAGCAAAGATAGACCGCGAGATCGACCGCCTTGTCGATATCCGCGATCAGATAGCGGAGATGATATCCGTGCTTGACGACGAGACGGAAAGAACCGTCATAATGCGGCATTACATACTGCATGAGCCGTGGGAAACAACAGCGGAAAAGCTCTGTTTCAGCTCCCGCCATGTACAGCGGCTCCACAAGCAGGCATTGGACGCACTCTCGGAAATATGGAGAGACAAAGAAAGCGCCTGAGCACCGTTTGCAAGTCTCTGCTTTACCTGCTGCCTTCGGCTGATACAGCGCGTTTGTAAGTCTCTGCTATACCTTCTGCCTTCGGCTGATACAGCGCCATTGACAAGTCTCTGCCCTGTCTGCTGCCTTCGGCTGATGGGGCTCTGCCCCAAGCCCCGCCGGAGCGTCGCCCCGGACTCGACCAAGGCTCCGCCTTGGATCCAAGGACGCGTTTTAGAAGAGACTTTTGAAGAGATTTCAGAGAGGGGGCTCTGCCCCCCAACCCCCCGCCAGCCCCCTTTAAAAAAGGGTGCTGGACACCCTAAATAAATGCAGTATTTCAGAGATGCATCAGTGGGTCGCTCTGCAAGAAATGAATGGGGGTTGGCAAAGACTCCGTTTGCAGAATAAAAAAAAGAAAAGACTGCTGAAAGCGTTTGCTTCAGCAGTCTTTAATTCTTGTTCGGACAACTTATTCCGCTGCCGAGAAGCTGCCCTTATCCGCGCCGCAGAGCGGGCAGACAAAATCCTCGGGAAGATCCTCGAACTTTGTGCCGGGTGCTATGCCGTTATCGGGGTCACCGACTGCTTCGTCATACTCCCAGCCGCACAGATCGCATACATACTTCATACTTCAACGCTCCTTTCATGATAGTTTATTTCCCTTTCCCGCAGTTTCGCGGAAAAGGCAATTTTTATTTTTCGGTTATCACGCGGTATCTGTCGGGTCGCCTGTCGCGGAAGATACCCCAGCTCAGCCGCATCTCGTCGATCTCGTCAAGGTCGTGTTCCGCGCAGATGACCTTGTCTCCGTCACGTCCAGCGTCCGCGATGATCCCGCCTGTTTCATCGGTGATGAATGACGAGCCGTAGAACGTAAGCGCAGACTTCTGCCCGCCGTTCGCCTCGCACGGCTCCACAGTCTCGGTGCCGAAGCGGTTCGCCGCGATAACGGGGATAACGTTTGAAGCCGAATGCCCCTGCATAGCGCGTCTCCAGTGCGGCATACTGTCGCAGTCAAGCACCGGTTCGCTGCCTATCGCGGTGGGGTAGAAAAGGAGCTCCGCGCCTTCAAGGGTCATGCACCTTGCCGTTTCCGGGAACCACTGATCCCAGCAGATGCCCACGCCGATACGCGCGTATCTCGTATTCCAGACTTTAAAGCCCGTGTCGCCGGGTGTGAAGTAGAATTTCTCCTGGTAGTAGTGGTCGTCGGGGATATGCGTCTTGCGGTATATGCCGAGCATACTGCCGTCCGCGTCTATCACCGCGAAGGAATTGAAAAGCCTGTTCCCGTCACGCTCGTAGAAGCTGACCGGAAGCACCGTCCCCAGCTCTTTCGCAAGCGCCGTGAAATGCCGCACCGCGTCGTTCTCCGAAACCGGCTTTGCGAAAGCGTAATATTCGTATCTGCGCTCCTGGCAGAAGTACTGCCGCTCAAACAGCTCCGGCAGCAGTATCACCTGCGCACCGTTCTTCGCCGCCTCGCGCACAAGCCTGTCCGCAAGCGCGATATTCTCGTTTATGTCTGTCGAGCAGTGCATCTGTACTGCTCCTACGGTAACTTTCTTCAATGGGAACCCCCTCCTGTACTGCGTCTGCAATGCAGCCGCGCGG
>CACZGM010000144.1 GCA_902780695.1 uncultured Ruminococcus sp.
CGGAGATCTGACCAACACCGCAGATAACGTGTTCATGGTTCATCGCATTAACAATGATTTTCTGACCCGCGTAAAGGAAGTATACCCGAAACTGGTTATCCCTTCTGACGTTGGAAATGCTGTCGAGATCATGAAAAACCGTGATCTTGGTGTTGTCGATGAAATGGTTCTTCTGTATTTCGACAAAACCTGCAAGACCATGAGTGATGTAAAAGGCGGACCGCGCAGGTTCAGCTGGAACGAAGGCTTTACCCAGGTAGATATGTCCGGTGATCCGGATTTCCCGTTTTAAGGAGGCGCAAGATGGAACAGAAGATGACATTTGAAGAGCAGGAAATCATGCGGAATGCTTACGTGTTTCTGAAAAACCATTGCTGTCCTCCGGCAAACAGTGACGAGAAAGCTGGCGATTGGTGGATTCAGGCCGCACAGGAATTAGGAACCGTGTGTGCTGCCTGGAATAATCATCCCCTTGCAATCGAGGTTCTGATCGCTGTCTATAACTACATTGACCTGAAAGCAAAGAAGATGAATTCTCGCTTTTGGGCATATATGAACCCGACGAGGAGAACAAGCATTACCTTATTGCAACGCTCGACCAGTACGAAGCCGGTGAGTACAGGATGTACGGTAACTTTAGCTATGCAGGCAGTGTTATCGAGTGCGACATCAAAAGCCCCGAAGTTCACGAAAAGGCTTTGAAATACGTCAAGGCAAACAAGGATATGGATCTGTGGTTTGATATGTTCGGAGAGATGCAGAAGGTGCGCACCACCATTTCCGCATACTCGATAGCCTCAAGATTCGTCACGGTACTTATCGCCGTCATCGCGATAGTGAATATGGTGAACATCGTATCGACCGGTATCGTCAACCGTAAGAGCGAGCTCGCTTCGATGCAGTGCGTCGGTATGACACGCGGACAGCTCAACAAGATGGCTGTGATCGAGGGCTTGCAGTACGCGATATTCGCAACTATAGGAGCGATACTGCTCTGTATGGGAGGTATCTTCCTCACCGAGCGCTTCCTTATCCTCACCGAGCTGCTGGAGCCCGGGAAATCCGGTACTATTATCAAGTACAGCGAGCCGGTATGGAGAGTTTTTGCCGCTTCCGGATTCACATTTATAATATCCGTCGTCGCAGCGATAATTCCGCTCAGGATAATGCAGAAGACCTCGCTCATCGACCAGATAAGAAGCGTAGACTGATAAACAAAAACACCGCCAAAAGGGTGTCCCTTTAGCCGGTTTCGCAGGTTGCCGAAAATGCGCCGTAAGTTTACGGCTCGGTAGCCCGCTGTTTCCGCTAAAGAAAGCACACTTATGGCGGTGTTTTGCTTATAGGTCTTCCATCTGACCGGTAGCGCCGGTGCGTTTTTCTATCTCTTCCTTCTTGACGGCATAGGGGTCCTTTATCGCCCGCTGACGCTTGTCCATTTCAGCCATTGTCTGCTGGACTTCAAAATTCGGGAAGCCTTGCTGCTGTTCGAGCCAGTGGTATCTGTTGTTGTTTTTTATGGTTTGAACGATATAGTATATAAAAGGTGAATTTGCGGCGATGTAGATGATCGTACCAACGAGGTCAAACCCGTCCCAGAAAAGCAGAAGCATGATATGCAGTGAGGTCAGGACCAATGAAGCAATGGTGAAGCGGTTATCCTTTCTGAATACCCCGAGGAATCCGGTCGCGACCAATGCGATAACGAGCAGTATACCGATAAGGAATATCTTGCTTATAAAGATTGAGTAAAACGCCTCGAACAGTATGAAAGCAAGGTATATCGCGTAGAAAACAGTCATTATGGTCGCCTGTTTTTTTATCTTTTTCATTTCGACTCTGTTCCGGCTGTATTCTTCTTCAAGTTCCATAGTTTTTCTCCTTTGTAAATTGCAGATATTTTGTGAATACAGTATATCATATTCTATTGTAAAAAGCAAGTAAACGCGGCAGGAAGCACGATCTTACAGCGTATATGTCACATAGTATGATCTAAAATAGCTTTTTATTCTAAGTTTTAGTGAAAATGCCATATTGACGCGGAAGATGATACGGTGTATAATTGTATACAATAATACAGATATTCAAATATACACGGAGGGATAGATATGGATCACACAATGCCTAATATCAGTCTGAGCAACAGGACGAACCTGCTCGATTTCGATACCTATGAGTATGAGCTTCAGGAGGTAGAGCGCCCGGAGCTTTTCCGCGAGATGTTCCCATATTCCGAGGTGCCGAAGGTCGCGTACAACTACCGCCACGTCCCGATGAATATGCCGGAAAACATCTATATCACCGACACCTCATTCCGCGACGGTCAGCAGTCGCGTGCGCCTTACACGACTGCGCAGATAGTGGAGCTGTACAAGAAGCTGCACCGACTCGGTGGCAAAAACGGTATCATCAGGCAGACGGAGTTCTTCGTTTACTCGAAGAGCGACCGTGATGCGCTCGAAGAGTGTATGGCTCTCGGCTACGATTTCCCGGAGATAACAACATGGATAAGGGCGAACAGGAAGGATTTCGAGCTCGTCCGCGACATCGGCGTGAAGGAAACGGGCATACTCGTTTCGTGCTCCGACCATCACATATTCAATAAAATGGGACTGAACAGACGTCAGGCACTTGAAAAATATCTCGGCATCGTGAAGGAGTGTATCGGTGCGGGACTGCGTCCGCGCTGCCACTTCGAGGACATAACACGCGCTGATTTTTACGGCTTTGTTGTGCCGTTTGCGATAGAGCTGAGAAAGCTTTCCGAGGAGAGCGGAGTTCCGATAAAGATACGTGCCTGCGATACGATGGGATACGGTATCCCCTACCCGGGAGCGGCGCTGCCGAGGAGCGTATCCGGCATAATATACGGCTTGCAGCACTATGCCGGCTTCCCGAGCGAGATGCTCGAATGGCACGGTCACAATGACTTCTACAAGGGCGTTACGAATGCTGCAACTGCGTGGCTTTACGGTGCAGGAGCAGTGAATTGCTCGCTGCTCGGCATCGGCGAGCGCACGGGAAATGTTCCGCTTGAAGCAATGGTTTTC
>CACZGM010000145.1 GCA_902780695.1 uncultured Ruminococcus sp.
GCTGCGCAAAACGCTGCGGCGCGTCCGCCGCAGCCGCTTAGTTCAGTCCCTTCATGGTGAGAGAAATGCGGTTTTTCTTCACGTCGATGCCGAGTATCTTTACATTGACGATGTCTCCGACCTTGACAACATCGAGCGGATGCTTGATGTACCTGTCGGCAAGCTGTGAGATATGCACAAGCCCGTCCTGATGCACGCCGATATCCACAAACGCGCCGAAATCCGTGATGTTGCGGACGGTGCCTTTGAGCTCCATGCCCTCTTTCAGACTGTTGATATCCACAACGTCCGTGCGCAGCATCGGCTTCGGAAGCTCGTCACGCGGGTCGCGTCCCGGTTTCATAAGCTCCTTTACGATGTCGGAAAGGGTCATATCTCCGACACCTGCCTGCTCGGCGGCTTTCTTTATGCCGAGTTCCTTAACCTTCGTGCTTATGCCCGCCGCCGCAGAGCCGGATGAAATGTCGTCTTCGCTGAGACCGCAGAGCTCCAGCAGCTTTCTCGCCGCAGCATAGCTTTCGGGGTGAACGGCAGTGTTGTCCAGCGGCTCCTTGCCGCCCGGAACGCGCAGGAATCCTGCACACTGCTCGTATGTCTTCTTGCCGAGCTTGCTTACTTTCAGCAGTTCCTTCCGCTCCGTGAATCCGCCGTTCTCCTCGCGGTAGGCAACTATGTTCTTCGCAATTCCTGTGTTGATCCCCGCAACATAAGACAGCAGCGCCACGGACGCGGTATTGACATCAACGCCGACGGTGTTCACGCAGTCTTCGACCACTCCGCCGAGAGCCTGTGAAAGCTGTGCGGGAGGCATATCGTGCTGATACTGTCCAACACCTATTGCTTTCGGCTCGATCTTGACGAGTTCCGACAGCGGGTCCTGCAAGCGTCTTGCGATCGACACCGCGCTTCGCTGTGTGACATCAAAATCCGGGAATTCCTCCTGTGCCAGCTTGCTCGCGGAATAAACGCTCGCGCCTGCCTCCGAGACGACCATATAGCTTACCGGAACGTCAAGCTCCCGTATCATATCCGCGACAAATACCTCGCTTTCGTGGCTTGCCGTACCGTTGCCTATGGAGATAGCGTTCACGCCGTACTTCTTTATGAGCGCTGTGAGTTTCTTCTTCGCTTCCTCGGTCTTGTTGTGCGGAGGTGTGGGATATACCACAGCGGTATCGAGTACCTTGCCCGTTGCGTCAACTACCGAGATCTTGCAGCCGGTCCTGTACGCCGGGTCAAGACCCATTGTCACCATTCCCTTTACGGGAGGCTGCATAAGGAGCTGGCGCAGATTGTCTCCGAACACCTTTATAGCCGCTGTGCAGGCTTTCTCGGTGAGGTCGTTGCGCACTCTGCGTTCGATAGACGGGTGGATAAGACGCTTGTATGCGTCCTCGGCTGCCTCCGTCACAATGTCGGAGTTCCTGTTGTTCGCTTTGCCTGTGACAACGCGGCTGTATATCGTCGCGAGCATATTGTCGGTATCGACCTCGACCGCCGCTTTCAGCACGCCCTCGCGTTCTCCGCGGTCAATGGCGAGGATGCGGTGCGTGGGTATCTTCGATACCGCTTCCTTGTAGTCGTAGTAGTTCTCGTAAACGCTCTCCCCGATATCGTCCTTTGCCTTTGCCGAGGTGATAAGCGCACTGCGGTCGTACAGACCGCCGAGTATCTTGCGTATCTCCGGGTCGTCTGAGATATTTTCGGCTATGATGTCTTTTGCGCCGTCTATCGCGTCCTGAACGGAAGCAACGCCCTTTTCCTCCGAGATGTACTTTTCCGCTTCGGCATAAGGGTCGCCGGCGGACTGTGCGAATATGAACTCCGCAAGCGGTTCGAGTCCTTTTTCACGAGCAATGCTCGCACGGGTCTTCTTTTTCGGCTTGTACGGGCGGTAGATGTCCTCGACAGCTGCAAGTGTCGCAGCCTCGGACAGGTCTTGTTCTATCTCTTCGGTGAGCTTGCCGAGCTCCTCTATTGCAGTGCGGACTTCCTCCTTGCGCTTTTCGAGGTTGCGCAGATATGTGAGGCGGTCGGAAAGGTCGCGGAGCTGCACATCGTCGAGAGCGCCGGTGGCTTCCTTTCTGTAACGGGCGATGAACGGTATGGTGTTGCCCTCGTCGAGCAGCTTTACAGCGGCATCTACCCGCGATCTTGCAATATTGAGTTCTTCCGATATTTTTGCTGAAATGTCCATTTTGTATGTCTCCGTTTTTTTAATGTGGTTTTATCATTATACCACATACGGACGGATAAATCAAGGAAAAGTTGAGGGGATTTATTGTGGTTTTCTATAAATGCATAGCAGTTTAGTTTTATTTGCCCAAGGCATTTTAATCTGTTGTGATGAAAATATGTATCTTGTTACTGTAATAGAATTACCAACCATAAAAAATTAACAGCGGTCTCTGCGCAAAACGCGGAAGCCGCCGGTTCTGTTTTATTTTATGGTGTTATGTACTTTACACGGCAATTCATTCTTTCATCGCAGCCCGAATCAACCCCATAAACAGCGGGTGCGGTCTGTTCGGCCGTGACCTGAATTCCGGGTGGAACTGCACCGCGGCGAAGAACGGGTGACCGGGAATCTCCACAATTTCTACGAGCTTTCCGTCCGGCGATTTCCCGGACAGCATCATTCCGTTTTTTTCGAAATCCTCGCGGAAGTCGTTGTTGAATTCGTAACGGTGGCGGTGGCGCTCAAATATGAGCTTTTCGCCATAGCATTTCAGCGCGAGACTGCCCTCCGCAAGCTCGCACGGGTACGCACCGAGACGCATCGTCCCGCCCATCTCAACGCCCCTCTGATCGGGCATCAGATCTATCACATTATGCGCAGTTACGGCAAATTCGGCAGAATTTGCGTCCTTCCAGCCAAGCACGTTCCGCGCGAATTCAATGACCGCCATGTGCATCCCGAGACACAGCCCGAGATACGGGACTTTGTTCTCGCGTGCGTATCTCACAGCCTCGATCTTGCCTTCGATACCG
>CACZGM010000146.1 GCA_902780695.1 uncultured Ruminococcus sp.
GTTGTTTTTCCCGTTCCGGGGCCGCCGGTGAGAATGAATATGTTGTTTCCGAGAGCAGCATTTATCGCCGCTTTCTGAAGCTCTTCATACCTGATGTTTTCCTGCCACTCTATCGCGGCGATATCCTCGGCATAGTCCTTATTGAGCGGGGCGGACAGCTTCAGCATTGTCGATATTTTCTTTGCAATGTAGCTTTCGGCTTTGTAATATTCCGCAAGATAGATATACTGACGGCGGACGGTTTCGTACTCCGCAAAAACCCCCTCTTCCACTCCCTCATAGAGCGCCTTGTCGAAGTCTTCCTCGTCCACGCGTATGAGCTGGCATACCACTTCGGCAAGACTTGTGCGGGGCAGGCAGGTATGACCCGCGTTTGCGTTCTCTTTTAGAACGTATGTTATACCTGCCTTTATACGGTCGGAGCTGAACATCGACAGACCGAGGTCTCCGGCTATCCTGTCCGCAGAGGAAAAATCCACGTTGAAGTCGTCGCCGCACAGCACATACGGGTTTTCTTTGACCGTGCGCACGCTTTCTCCCTCAAATTCCTTCCATACGAGTGACGCAGTGAGCGGGCTTATCTCGTACTTCTGCAGAAACTCAATTATTGAGCGGATCCCGTTCAACTTGCGGAATTCGGTACCTATGTACAGTGCTTTGTCAACACTTATTCCGTTAAGTGTCGAGAGCCGCTTCGGGTCGTTTTCGATGATGTCAAGTGATTCTTCTCCGAACGCAGTCGTTATCTTTTTTGCCATTGCGGGACCTACGCCCTTGATAATACCGCTGCCGAGGTAGCGGCGTATCTCCGACGCGGTAGTCGGGAGCTTCCTCTCGCAGGTCACAGCCTTGAACTGTCTGCCGTACTTGGCGTTTGCGGTATAATTTCCGCGCAGTATCAGAGATTCGCCTTCAACTATATCGCCGAGCGTTCCAACCACTGTTTCGGGTGCGCCGTCTATGTCCATTGTTATGACTATATATCCGTTTTCGGGATTTTTATATACGACTTCCTCAGCCGTTCCGGTTATTGTTATGTATTCTTCTGTCTGTTCTGCGGGCATACCTTGACCTTCCTCTGCCTATCATCGAGATAAAAGCGTCATACAATATCCCGACAATTATATAAGCGCCGAAAATACCGCAGAAAACTGTCATAAAGAACAGCAGCCATGTCATACAGAAGCACCTCCGTATTTTACTGATCGGGCAGCATTATACCTGCCGGATAAATAGTATAGGGTGCTTTATTATATGCATTTCAGCTGTCTGCGGTTATTGATACTATTATTATAACGCGAAAACAGCATATTGTCAACAGCGCCGGATTGCTGTCATAAATATAAAAGAGCGGTAAACCATATTTTTGTTATTGCTGCAAAAATTTACAACATATTGACAAAACGGCTGTAAAATGATACAATATATATGAAAGTAAAGATCGATTCCGAAAAGGAGATAATATATATGAAAATAATGAAAGCTGTCACTGCAGTAATTCTTTCGCTGATAATTGTGATCGGAATAACTCCGCCTGTTTCTGCTGCGTCTGCGACTTACTATGTTAAAATACTGTCGAAAAATATCAATATCCGCAGCGGTCCCGGAAAAAAATACAAGATAATAGGGAAGACCGGCGGCGCGGGTTCTTTCAACTACCTCGGTGCGCAGTTCGATGACTTTGATATCCTGTGGTATAAGATCGAGGACGGAAAATCATTTACCGGCTGGGTATCCAGCGATGTTTCAAGACGCTATCTCCGTAAAGCCGCTAAGCCGGAAATACCGCTGCCCGACGAGTACGAATCAGACGGAACGGCATATTCGGATATAGAGAAAGTTGTGCATGACTCGGCACTCGAAGCAAATGCAATCGGAGTTCAGGTCGCTGCTATACGCGGAAGTGACGGTCATATCTTCGACTGGACATACGGCTATTCCAAATACGGCGAAAAGGATATGGGAAACGCTACCAAGATCAGGGCAGCTTCCGTGAGCAAGGCGGCGATAGCTGTATGCGCACTTCAGATGCAGGAACAGGGTCTGCTCGATATAAACAAGAAGATAAGCAACTATTGGGGCAAAAAGATGCCGAAATCGGTATCTCTTGCAACTCTGCTGACCCACACATCTACGCTCTGCTATCTTTCAATGCAGACAGATCCCGAAAAGATACTGGAACAGCTTACAGACAAGTCAAGTTACACAAGCGGCAAGGTCGGTTCATCGAAATCATGGATGTATAACAATTACGGTACATCCGTTGCTGCGGCTACGCTCGATATGGCATCCGGTATGGTGCTTGAGGATTTTGCGCAGGAGAATCTTTTCAAGCCGCTCGGAGTCGATATGTCATTCTTTGCCGGAAACATAGAAAAACAGTCGCGTCTTGCTACGCTTTACGAGGCAGATCACGGTGTCGAGCTGCTGCCGAGTGAAGCAAAGTACATTGTTCCGGACGGTGAACCGGGCTATAATTCCGGCAATTATATCGGCGGTCTTACCGGTTCGGCGCGTGATATTGCCAAGATGTTCTATATGCTTGCCAATGACGGCAAGTTCAAGAAACAGCAGATCCTTTCGCCGGAATCGGTCGAACAGCTTGAGAAACGTTATTTTACTGCGGAAGAAAACGGCGGTAAGTTCAGACAGGCGCTGGTTCTGCGTTACGGTGCTGACCGCTACGGAACAAACGGAGTTTACTACCATACCGGCAACGCTTACGGTGTTATAGCACTTGCATCGTATGATCCCGAAACGAAGAATACGGTTATAATACTTACGACAGGTGCAAGTCACAAGCGAGATGATGACGGTGTATATAAGGTTTGCTCCGATATCGCGGACGCAGTTTACAGGAATCTCGACAAAATTGAGGTCCCGGAATAATTTTTTGAAGCTCCGAACCCGCATGGTTA
>CACZGM010000147.1 GCA_902780695.1 uncultured Ruminococcus sp.
CGGAAATGCGGTCGAACACGTCAAAAATACTCATCAAATCTCTCCTTGGTGTACATTTATCTCTTAATTATACCACAGAACGCCCGGAAATGCAACTTCAAACATAAAAAAAGCGCCCTAAGGCGATGAAAATGAAAAGACGCTCTTCACCGACAACCCTCTCAAAAGTCAGTGAAGAACGTCTCTCAGAGCCGGAAAAGCGCACCCTCTATACGCGATCCCGACAACGGCAGATACGATCCGAAGTATCCATACATCCAGCTGCTGTTGTAAAACGAGTCCTTAGCGTGTAAACTGACTGAAGCTGAGTTTAGGCGATTAAACATATTATAGGCATTAATGTTTAATAAACAGCTTACTTGCCCGAATGTTTGCTGTGACGATTGGTAGGACCTTGATCCGGCGGAGTTTGAACCGGAAAGCAGAATGAAATGTATTTGCCGTTTGATCACAGGACACAATAAAATACATTATTATTGTGTTGCGGAGCGAAACCCTGTTTATAGCAGTTTTCCGCACCCGACACTTGTATTATAAAATAATATGCCGAGATAATCAACCTATAATATTGCTCAATTTTAGGACAAAATTGCGATTAAAAGATGAATGATATATATTATCATAATGTAAATAAAATACAATTTATAACTGATATATATTTCGTTAATATACGCAAATTTATACTGATTGTGTATTTGGTAAATGTGTTTCTTGATGAGCTGGATCGGCGAAATACAGCCTGATATGCAAGCCGCTTCTGTATGGGCTGCCGGTACGTCCGCACAGGTGTATACTGTCGGGAACATATGAAAACGGACTTTTACCTGATAAAGTTATAATTTGTAATCATCTCTTCTCCGTAAGAAATTACACATTTTTTGAAAAAGAACTTAAATAAATGCAAACAGGAGCCCTAAGGCTCCTGCAATATTATTCTAACTCAGATTATTCCCTGTGCCGCGTCCTCGATGAGCTTCTCGTAGAAAGCCTTCGTCCACGGACATTCGTACTCGGTGAAGAGCTTCATCGCAGCGTGTGCGTTCTCGACGGCGTTGTCGACGCTCTCCTGATCTCCGGTCTTTGAGCAGATGTAAATACCGGTAATGAGTATCTCAAGCAGCTTCACATCGTTTCTGCCCTGTGGCTTGTAGCCGAAGTTCATAAGCAGCTTGAAGCCCTGTGTATAGTGCTTTGTGGCGCAGTCCACGAGAGCGAGGGCGATGTACATATCCGCGCGCTGCTTCATATCCACCTTTTCGGAGTAGTTCTGCATAAAGTTGATATTCTCTGTGCGGAAGTCCTCGGCATCGCGCCAGTGACCGAGCTTGCTCTTGTTTTTGAGCATTTCTATGCAATAGATGAATTTATCCTCATTGCTGAGCTTCTTGTCCTTGAGCATATCAAGGTAGAATTCGGTGCTGCTAAGGTCACGTATCCTGTCGAAGAGCTTGGCGGTCTGGATGATATCCTCCGCGAGCGGCTTTTTGTGCTCGTTCACGAAAGCGTCAGCGTAGTTCTCAGCGAGCTCACGGCTGTAGCCGGAGTTGTAGAACTCGTTATAGAGCTCCATATATCTCTTTGTTTCAGCGTTTCCGCCGGAGCGGAGAGCCTTTGCGAACACGCCCTTTTTACGTTCGCGTTCCTGTGGTGACAGCATTATCAACACCCCTTATCATAAGCGGCAAAACGTCTGCCGCTGTAAAAATTTTATATTTATGCGCACTATATATCTGTATGCGCAAGTCTTCACTCAATAATTTTAGCATAAATCTTAAACTTAGTCAACATTTGTTTATGTAATTCCGACAAAACCGGTGATTTGCACAAAAAAGCCCCTGCTTTTTTTCCAAATTGAACTTTTTAACTTTTAGACTTTTAAGCTTATTTAAAGGAATTGTGGTATAATAGTAAACAGGGATACAATAGGTATCTCCGGAATGGGAGGTCGGATAATGAAATTATTGGTGGTAGAGGACGAGATGCAGCTTGCTGACGCCCTCAGTGAGATACTGAAGCGGAATATGTATTCGGTAGATACGGTCTACGACGGGATAGAGGGGCTCGACAATGCCCTCACCGGCGTTTATGACTGCATAATCCTCGATATTATGCTGCCCGGAATGAACGGGCTCGATGTGCTGCGCAATCTGCGGCAGGAAAAGATAAGCACGCCTGTGCTGCTGCTGACGGCGAGGAGCGAGGTCGATGACAAGATAAACGGTCTTGACTGCGGCGCTGACGATTACCTCACAAAGCCGTTCGTCACAGGCGAGCTGCTTGCACGTGTCCGCGCTCTCACGCGCAGAAAGGGCGAGATACAGGACGATAACAGGCTTGAATTCAACGGAGTTCAGCTCCACAAGAACACCTGCTCTATCAGCTGCGGAGGCAATGACGTAAAGCTCAGCCTGAAGGAATATCAGATAATGGAGCTGCTCATAGCGAATCCGAAGCAGATAATGACAAAGGAGCGTATAATCGAGAAAATATGGGGATATGAGAGCGATGTTGACTACAATAACATCGAGGTCTACATATCATTTCTCAGAAAAAAGCTGAACGCTGTCTCGGCACCGGTGCAGATAAAAACTGCCCGGAGCATAGGCTATTCTTTAGAGTAAAAATGGAGGTGCAGACCTTTGTTCAGAAAGGTACAGCTCAAATTCTTCGGGA
>CACZGM010000148.1 GCA_902780695.1 uncultured Ruminococcus sp.
TATCAGAAATTCGCTGTTAAAGCCGTTCAATATAAAAACAGACCGTCTTTTCAGACTCGATATATTTGTAACCGAGTCGGCAGTATATCTGTTTATGGATTTCCACCATATCATTTATGACGGTACCTCGGCTCATATACTGATGAATGATATGATCACCGCGTGGAACGGCAATGCACCCGAAACGGAGAAGTACACCGCATATCATTGCGCACTCGATGAAAAAGCAGCAAGAGAAACACAGCTTTATCAGCGCGCAAAAACGTGGTATCTCGAACGTTTCGGCGAAACTGAGTCAGTGGCGCTTCCGGAGGGCGATGTCAAAGAAAAGGAATTATCTTACGGAGAAATAAAAGCGGAACTCGACGTCTCGCCGGAAGAGATCCGCACATTCTGTGAAAAGCAGAAAATAACGGAAAACATCGTTGTTACCGCCGCTTTCGGTTTTCTTCTGTCCGCTTATACACGCAGCGCCGATGCGGCGTTTGCAACGATATACAACGGCAGAAAAGACCTGCGTACAGACAGGACGGTTTCCATGCTTGTCAAGACCCTCCCCGTGCTGTGCAGGACGACAGGAAAACTAACAGTTAAGGAATATCTCTCCTCATTAAAGGAGCAGCTTCTCGGATCCATGGCAAACGACATTTTCTCTTTTGCCGAGATTGCTGCCGCAACCGGGATAACCGGTGATGTTCTGTTCGCGTGGCAGGACGAGATGCATGACGATTCAAGTCTGAGAAGCATGGGAGCTGTCCGCGAGGAACTTCCTTTCAACGCTACAGGTGATGCTCTGAGCATTGACCTTGTTTCGTCACATGGAAAGCTCGTAATGGAAATTCAATTCCACAGGAATAAGTACAGCGAAGCGTATATTGAAAATATGGCACGGTGCTACGGAAATGTTTTGCACGGTATGCTGTCAAAGGAGCGCCTTGATGAAATAAATCTCGTTTCCGGCGAGGAGGAAGAAAAGATACTCTCGCTCTCAAAAGGCGAAACGCTCGACTACGCCAAGCGCGGAACATGGGTCGATCTGTTCAGATCGCAGTCTGAGAAAACACCGGAACGAAATGCCGTTACCGACAGCGAGGGCAGCTTTACATATCGTGAGCTTGACAGGATATCCGACAATATTGCAGCATACCTGCTCGATAGCGGCGTAAAGCCGAACACATTTGTTGCAATAAAAATGGGACGCTCGAAGCTGTTTCTTGCAGCTGTTCTTGGCATACACAAGGCGGGCGCTGCATATCTCCCGATCGACGCGGACTACCCCGAGGAGCGTATAGCATATATGCTCGAAGATTCGGAAGCAAGCATTGTTCTTACCGAAGATACTGTAAAAATCGCAATATCCGAGTACCAGAATGCGAAGCAGATAAATTTTGCAGAGACAAACAATCTTGCATATATGATCTACACCTCCGGCTCCACCGGAAAGCCAAAAGGTGTTATGATATCTCACAGGGCAATGCTCAACTTCGTTCAATTTATCGTACGTCGTTGTCTGCTTACCGAGAAAAGCCGTATCGTTTGCTATTCAAGTTTTTCCTTCGACGCATCTGTCGAGAACCTCTATCCTGCTCTGACGGTGGGTGGGTGCGTATTTATAGTACCCGAAAAGGAACGCCACGATATATTTGAAATGAGAAGATATCTTCGTGATAACAGAATAACAGGCGGCGTTTATCCCACACGTTTCGGACTGCTTCTGGCTGGAGATGAAATGCTTGACCTTGACTTTTTTAGCGTCGGTGGTGAGGCCATGACCGCTATGCCTCATGTGAGCGGAAGAGTTTACAACGCATACGGCCCTACTGAATTTACGGTTTGCGGATCATATTATGAGCTTGACAAAACACAAAAATACGACAGTATCCCGATAGGGCGGCCTATCACAAACTGTTACGCTTTCATAGTCGGATTTCATAGCGAGCTGCTCCCGCGCGGTATTGCGGGTGAGCTGTGTCTTGCGGGACCGCAGATAGCTGAGGGCTACTGGAAGCGTGAAGAACTCACAACAGAAAAGTTTGTAAACTGTCCGTATCTCGAAGGGCAGAAAATGTACCGCACAGGAGACCTTGCGAGATACAACGAAGACGTATCGACACGCAGGTGAAACTAAGAGGTTTCCGTATTGAACTTGGCGAGATAGAAAGCAGAGCAAGCCAGTTCGCCGGTATCAAGTCTGCTGCCGCAGAGGTCAGAAAAGACAATCTTGTTCTGTACTATACCTCCGAAAACGAGATCGACAATAACAAGTTGAAATCGTTCTTGTCCGAAAGTCTGACCGAATATATGATACCTTCGGTATATATGAGACTTCCGGAAATGCCGTTCACTCCCAACGGAAAGATAGACAGAAAAGCGCTGCCGGAGCCGGATCTTTCATCGCTTAAGGCGGAATATGAAGCCCCGCGCAATGAAACGGAAAAGAAACTGTGTGATGCTTTTGCCGAAGTTCTGGGGATTGATAAAGACAGCGTGGGTATCAACGACGACTTTATTATGCTCGGCGGTTCGTCTATCAAGAGTATGCGCCTGACTGTCATAGCAGGCATAGACGGACTTGTGGTAAATGACATATATCGGTTGAAGACACCGAAGAATATTGCAAAAGAACTGCTCGGACGAGGCGCTGCCAATTCCGCTCTTGATGAAACCGAAGCAAGAAAAATTGCAGTTCCCGCAACAGCAGGGCAGATTGATATGGTAGATTACCAGTTTGCAAATCTCAATTCGGTAATGTATAATATGCCGGAACTCTATGAGATCGACAGCAGTATAGACGAACAGCGCCTGACAGAGGCTGTCAACGCTGTTATCGAAAATCATCCGGCTTTGTCAACTCAGTTTGAAATGGGGAAAGACGGAGTAGTCATTCAGAGATACAAGCCTGAACAGATCGAAAAAGTAAGCATACGGACAGTAACCGGAAATAACCTTCAGTCAATTTTAAACGGACTTGTGCGACCGTTTAAGATTTTTAACGCGCCTTTGTTCCGTGCAGAATTATTCCGGTTCGGTGATAAGAAATACCTGTTTATGGATATGCACCATGCGGTCTCTGACGGAGAATCAATGGATATTCTATTCTCTGACATTTATAGTGCATATCACGGCAATCCTCTCAACCCGGATAACTATTATTCGTTCATACTGAATGAAAGCAGAATGTCCGAAACTGACGCATTCCGCGAAGCAAGGGAGCATTTCAGAAGTATTCTCGGTGATACGGAATGGTGCTGCATTCCCATGCCCGATCACGAATCATGGGAGACAGAGCCAGCCGAAGAAATTATTATGACAGGACTGACGACAGACAATATCAAATCGGCTGAAGCTCGTCTCGGAGTTTCCGGAAATGTTATGTGCATAACTGCAAGCATACTTGCACTGACCCAGTACTGCGATAATTCCGATATACATGTGAACTGGCTCTATAACAACCGCAGCGATGCCCGTTATCAGAATACAGTCGGAAAACTTTTCAAGATACTACCAGTAGCAGTACATACAGGAGAGTACGCCAAGCTTAGTGAACTTCTTGCTGAAGTAAACCGTCAGGTATCGGAAGGCATAGCCAACAGCATTTGCAATTACGCAGAACTAACGGAAGCTACCCTGAAAGATGCTTTAGAGATCAATTATCTGTTCTCATTTAACAATACATTATCTCAGGAAACTACAGGTTTCAGCAAATCAGAGTTTGATTTTGAATACAACGCTGTAGGTGGACGCATGGGAATCTATATTGTAAATAATAATGGAGAAATGGCGGCTTCGGCAGATTATCAGGCAAAAGCATACGAAGAAGGAAGTGTTGCTCGTTTCCTGCAAATGTTCAGAGACCATTTGCGGAAGATAGTTCTCGACTAAATAAAAAAACATTGAACTGGCGGAAAATCGTGTATGAAAAAAATCGAATTATCGGAAAAATTTACTTCCGAAAAAATAATATTGTATGCGCTGCCTGCAATAATATCTATCATAGTCACTACTTCGTTCGGACTTGTTGATGGATACTTTGTGTCAAATCTGCTGGGTGTTGATCAGTTCGCAGCCGTTAATCTCGTGTATCCGGTACTGACAGTTTTTCCTGCGGCAGGATATATGATCGGCTCCGGCGCAAGTGCCGTTATCTCAGACACAATGGGAAAAGGCAACAGAAACGCGGCTTGTGAGAAATTCTCCATGACCTTGGCACTCACACTGGTGACAGGTGCGGTACTCGGAGTTATAGGATATTTCACACTGCCTGCTTTGATAAACCTTTTAGGAGCCGATGAAGAGCTTCACAGCTACTGCATGGAGTATGGTCAGATAATGCTGTGGTTCCTGCCCGCGTTTATGGTAAATATGGCGTTTGAGACGCTGTGGATAACGGCGGAAAAGTCATGGAACGGTTTTATAGTCTCCGTCATCAACGGCGTAACCAATGCTTTGCTGGACTGGCTGTTTATAGGCTGTTTCGGTATGGGTGTAATGGGCGCAGGACTCGCGACTGCAATAGCGCATCTGACTGCGGCATTGTTTACGGTTGTATATTTTCTTCTTCCGAATAAGTCGTCGCTCCGGCTCAGACGGTTC
>CACZGM010000149.1 GCA_902780695.1 uncultured Ruminococcus sp.
TTGATTATTTTTGGATTTTCCTTGCACTTTTGCAACCACGAACAGGATTCAAGCTGCGCTATGAAGCCTGTTCGCGGTTGATGAGCAGACATTAATTAAGAATTAAGAATTGTGGTGTCGTGTTCGTTTCAAAGCGTCCTGCTTTGTCCTGCGGCGACGGATCTTGATCGTGACGAGACTTGAATCCTTTCGTCGCTTTTGGTGAGTTATCCGGGAAACATATACGTTTTTATTATTATACCATTTCCCCGGCTTTTTTGCAAGAGCACAAATTATTTTGCGTTTTGTAATTCTTTTCGCTTTTTGCAGAATCCCGCTTGTTTTTTGGCATCGGATATGATATAATCAGTATACCGATAACACAGAAAACGAGGTCATACAAAGATGAGAAAAACAAAGATAGTATGTACAATGGGACCCTCCACCGCGGACGACGAGGTGCTTCGCCAGCTGATGCTCAGCGGAATGAACGTTGCGCGGCAGAATTTCTCCCACGGCGACCACGAGAGCCACAGGAAGGTTTTCGAGCAGGTAAAGCGTATCCGCGAGGAGCTCGATCTGCCGATAGCTTCGCTTCTCGACACCAAAGGCCCCGAGGTGCGCGTTAAGCAGTTCGCGGGCGGCAAGGCGCTGCTGAAGGACGGCTCGGAATTCACGCTCACCACCCGCGAGGTAGAAGGTACGGAAAACGAGGTCTCGATCACCTATAAAAATCTTGCGAAGGACATAGATATCGGAACGCGCATTCTGATCGACGACGGACTGCTGGAGCTTAAGGTCATAAATATCCTGAACGGCGAGGACGGCGACGACATATCCTGCCGCGTCATTCACGGCGGCTATATATCCAACAACAAGAGCTGCAACTTCCCGGGCATAAAGCTCTCGATGCCGTATCTGAGCGACCGTGACAGGAGCGACCTGAAATTCGGCTGTGAAATGGGATTTGACTTTGTTGCGGCTTCATTCGTCAGCAACGATGAGGACATTCTTGAAATCCGCCGGTTCCTTGACGACAACGGCGGATCGGATATAAAGATCATCGCAAAGATAGAAAATCAGGAAGGCGTTGACAATATCGACGATATCCTCCGCGTTTCCGACGGCGTTATGGTGGCGCGCGGAGATATGGGCGTAGAGATCGCGTTTGAGAAGATACCGCATATACAGAAGCTCATTATCGAGAAGGGCTACCGCGCAGGAAAACAGGTCATCACGGCAACGCAGATGCTTGATTCCATGATAAAGAATCCCCGCCCGACAAGAGCGGAAACTACCGATGTGGCAAACGCGATCTACGACGGAACAAGTGCTATCATGCTTTCCGGCGAGACTGCGGCAGGTCTGTACCCGATAGAAGCGGTAAAGACCATGACAAAGATAGCCGAGACCACCGAGAATGACATAAATTACGCGAAACGCTTCCGTGCGCGTCTTGAGACCGAGAACGACAATGTGACGAACGCAATTTCCCACGCGACCGTCACTACGGCAATGGATCTGAATGCAAAGGCCATACTTACCGTCACAAAGACAGGCGGCACCGCGAAATTCCTGTCGAAATACCGCCCGAACAGGCCTATACTGAGCTGCACACCGAACGAGCGCACATGGAGACAGCTCAATTTAAGCTGGGGCGTTATCCCGCTTATGTCGCAGGAGCAGTCCGATACGGACGCTCTGTTCGCTCATGCGGTTGACTGCGCGGTAAAGAAGGGCTTGCTTGAAACCGGCGACCTCGTTGTTATAACGGCGGGAGTCCCGCTCGGCATTTCCGGTACCACGAACCTTATGAAGGTCCATGTTGTGGGCGATGTTCTCGTCAAGGGAACGGGCATTGGAGAAAAGGAAGTCACCGCGCCTATATGTGTGGCACGTTCTGCGGAAGAAGCCCGTAACAAGTTCAAGAAGGGCGAGATCCTCGTCATGGAGGAAACGACTAACGAGATCATGCCGATACTGCGTTCGGCGGGTGGAATAATCGTAGAAAGGGAAGGCGAGAGCAGCCACGCGGCTGTAGTCGGACTGTCGCTTGATATCCCCGTTATCGTAGGAGCGGCGAATGCGGCCAAGATACTGAAAAGCGGCACTACCGTACATCTTGACGCGAAGAAAGGCATAGTGACCGCGAATTAACCGGCAGCGACACTCTGCTTTCGGCAGGTGCGCCTCTTCGGATAGTTATTCTCTGCTATGTATAATAAAAGGAACCGCACAGACTAACAATCTGTGCGGTTATTGTTATTTTGGGAAACGGAATATTCGCCAACCCCACTGCGTTTCAGTCTGCGCCCGACATAAACCGGAACACTGAAATACTGCATTTGTTTGGGGTGTCAAGCCCACTTTTCCAAAGGGGGCTTGCGGGGTCACAGGGGCAGAGCCCCTTCTCTGAAAATCTCTAAAAGTCTCTCGTTAAACGCGTCCTTGGATCCAAGGCGGAGCCTTGGTCGAGTCCGGGGCAACGCTCCGGCG
>CACZGM010000150.1 GCA_902780695.1 uncultured Ruminococcus sp.
AAGCGCGGGAAAATTGTAAATGTACGTCGTATTTTTCTGCACCGATCAGGGAACTGACGATTGACGATTACGCGGGCTTCATGACTGCCGATGAACGGCGTCTTATTGCGGCAGCCGCCGACCCGCTTGCCGATTTTTACCGCGTCTGGACAGTAAGAGAGGCGTTTTCAAAGCAGGTGGGGCTGGGTCTGCCGCTTTACGATAATGAAAAAGTAACGATCGACTACGAACGCGGGACTATAGATCACCGCGGCGGGCGGTATGCGGTAAGGAGCTTTATGCTTGACGGGCATATGCTGAGCGTATGCGTGCGCGGAGAAATGTCCGATATAAAACAGCATATAATTAATAAAGAAGAATGGGAAGGATATTTCAGCCGATAGAATAAAAAGACAGCCCCCGGAGAAGAACTGCCGGAGGCTGTTTTTTTGTTTCCGAAGAGATCTGTTGTACAATCTCACACGATTTTGTTAAGTTAAATACATCGGAACGCCGAACCGTAGTTTTCCGAACATTCCGACCGCATTTTGCAAATTGAATGACCCCGAAAAGTGTGATATTATATAATCACAGAAAAGAACACGGAGCAAAAAGCTCCGGAAATCAAAATCAAATTTATTTAGGAGGAAAAAACAATGAAAACTAACAGATCTAACAAAATGACTAAGGTAATGGCAAGCGCACTCGCGGCAATAATGATGATGACTACGGCATCAAGTCTTGCGGCTTCTGCAAATCAGACTTTCCTTTATGACGTCACGCACATGAACTCACAGTCGGCGCTCAAAGAAAACGACGCTACATCCGATCTCATCAAGAAAAACGCGGTCAAGCTCGGTATGACGGCTATCGAAAAATTTGTTCCCGGCGGAAAGGCTATCTCTCCGGTAGTAGGCAAGATACTCGTAGCCTGCGGCGTTATGCCCAAGGAGACCACGCTTGACGACATCAACAAGAATATCACTCAGATGAGAGAAGAGATAAACGATCAGCTTGCCACGATCAAGAAGGATATAGGTAAAAACACAAAGGATATCCTGGACGCCTTAAAGAATGAGACATATATAAGCGGTTTCGGCACAGAGATGGATAAGCTGCACGAAGCCGCCCAGGGCATAGGAAAGCAGATAGACTCCTTCCGCAATAACGAAAATCTTTCCGAAGAGGAAAAAGCCGTAGAGATCGCGGCTCTTATCGGCAACAATACCAAGTGGAACAGTGACGGAGACTTTGTTTTCAGAATGAAGACCATCGGCAACACTCTCGCGGGAAAGACCTTCTCCGATATGAAAGGACGCGACCTGTATCAGATCGTATACGAAAACGAGATAAAGAACGTTATGTTCAGCGGCGAGGCTTACGACAAGATCGCTCCCTACATCGACAAGGTAATGCTCGAATACTTCTACGCTTACAGCGTTATGGCACAGTGCTTTGAAGCCGCCGACCAGGTCGCACAGTTCACTTCCGAGCAGATCGAAGGACTTTCGGCTCAGGCAAGCCACAAGTATTATCAGAGCGTATCGAGAAAGTGCGTTATCGACGATGAGATACAGAATATAAGCGATAAGATATTCAACGCCGAAAGAAACGACAGCGTTATCACCGCGTACTCCGTATTCAAATTCAAGAAGGATAATCAGAGAAACGTCTTCGTTGACAAGGGCAATGACGAGATCGTGATCTCGAAGGACGTCAAGGAAAATACCGTCCGTTACGGTGTGGTCAAAACCAGCGACATCAACAAGGACTGCCTGAACAAGGCTAATTCGATAATAAATAAAGCCCTTTCGGAAAACGCGATAAAGGGCAGCAAGGTAAAGGAACTGTCTGTCTATGTCGATCAGACCTATCCCGGAATGTCCTTTGACAAGTTCCTTGAATATGTAGGCATCGACACCTCGAACTTCAAGGACAGCACCACAAAGATGTTCGCCGCGGGCAACTCCGCAGTTACCGACGATTACTTCGAGAACGGCAATAAGATCTTTACCGTGGGCTTTGACACCTTCTGTCACAGACTGTCCGACGAAGAAAGCCGCAATTACTACTATCAGTACATGAGAGGCGAACTGACTCTGGCGGAATACAAGGAACTTACGAAGGGTGAAGCCGTATGCACCGTAAACACCCACAACCTCATAAGGACCGAGTACACCAGCTGCATAGGTTATAACAGCTACACCTACTACACATATAGCCTCAGGGAATACAACAACGTAATACTTACCTTCCAGCAGGGCACGCTCGACGCGGCTCCCGAGACCGCCGCCGAGATCATCTGACAACAGGCAATAACCATTTCCTCATAAACTAACAGCGCACCTCGTCAAGATCTTTTGGCGCGGTGCGCTGCCGTTTGTATCGAGCTGCGGTCACGTTTCTTGTTTTTTCTTTTTCCATGCTTCAAAATTCTCCTCGGTGCGTCCGTCGAGTA
>CACZGM010000151.1:0-1838 GCA_902780695.1 uncultured Ruminococcus sp.
TTATATCCGCATATACTCTTATACTATTTTATTATAGCATATAAACAGTCAAGTGTCAATGAATTAACTTATAAAAATAGTCGGCAAAATTCGTATATTTGCATAAAAGCAGGCAGTTTCCGATACATTCCGTATAACCGCAAACCAATATTACATTATGTTTCATCGGCACTTTTTTGAACAATAAGCATTTCAGGCACAAAAAACGGCAGAAGCACGCTGATGCCTCTGCCGTTTATATTATTTTGTCAGCCCTCTGACGGTTTAGAGAGAAGTTCGGGAACTACCTTTGCATTCGTATAGATGAGATAGTCCGTTGCAACGCTGTTATCAAGGGGAACTGTGCATCCCTCGTCGCTGAACAGCTCAGCAGTGAGGTCAACTCTGTAGTTTGCGTACTCCGTGAAGCCGCTTCCCGACTTTGCGTTCAGTGTGACTGCAATATCGACCATATGTCCTGAAAAATCGTAGTTGCTAACGTCGAGCACTGCCGTTGCGACAGTTCCCGCCGCTTCGACAGATACGGCGTTTTCACTGTTCAGGCTGAACCTGATATTGCTGTCAAGGTAATCCTGCATCAGCAGGTCAGAGCCGTATCCGCCGCCCGATTTCTTCTTCAGCCTGAAGGTGAGCTTCAGCCTTTTTGCGGTTTCGAGATTCGGTATTTCCTGAACATCGTAGAATGCTTCCGTGTTTACAGGCATGTATCCTGCTCCCTCGGGGATATTTGTGCGTTCCGTATCGTCAACGGACCGCCCGTTCACTCCGAGCGTTGAGCGGTTGCTGCTTCCGAAGCCTATCTCGTCATAAATATCGAGGTCGTTGAGCTTTGATACGTAATGCAGAGCCGCGCTTTTGACAGAATCTATATAATACTTGTGATGATCTGTCTGATAATCCTCTGTCATACCCGAATGAGGAAGCGTTTCCGTATCATATGCCAGATTTGAAGCAGCCTTTACATATACGCCGTATTCCTCCCCGGCAGTCTTCTTCGGGAATTCATCCTCAAGGAGATATTCGTCGAAATCTATTTCTATCTTCGAGTATATCACAGCCTGTACCTGACCATATGAAGCCTTGAGACGGTTGATGACGCCGCCTGATTCGTAATTTGCCGTGCCCTTTGCGAAGGTCTGGACATTGATGAAGTTGCCGCCCGGCTCATAGGTGATGTCCGCGCAGGCTCTTCCCTCGTTGTGCTCCGGCGCGCCGGCATCGTCCACTATCGGTGAATCGACGCTGTATCTTGCCGAAATACCAGCCCTTGAGAGCGCCTGTATATCGTTTTCTGTACCGTTTTCACTTATGCGGTTGAGTGTGAGATAGAACGACTGGAAGAAGTCCTCATCGCTCATATACTTTACACCAAAGCTGTTCTTAGGTCTGATAAGTACCGAAACATCGACTGTTATCGTCTTGTTTTCCGCAGTTATCTGCTCATTCGGCGGTGATACTGTCATTCTGCTCACGGTCCTGTCATCGACCTCTTCTGTAACTATCTGCTCGAACAGGTCTGCCACAAGCATTTCACACGGGAACTGCTGCGTGATACCTGCCGACCTGACGTCGCCTTCAAAGCCGTCCTCGCGGACGATGCTCCCGGGAGAAAGACGTACTTCAGACGTCTTCACCCTGTAATGGTAAAGCTCGTTCGTATAGCCTGCATAAGCACCATAGCCGTCACCGGCTTCGTAAGCCTCAGGCTTCGGCACCTTTATGCTGACGTAGTAATCCTCATATACCGAGGTCACTCCGTCCTTCAGCCTGATGTCGGTATCTCCGTCATTGCTGTTGGTGAATCCATAGTATTCTCCGTCTACACAGACGTCGTACTC
>CACZGM010000151.1:1861-4182 GCA_902780695.1 uncultured Ruminococcus sp.
TGTTGGGTACTGCCTCTATGCTGTCTTCGATCATCCTGTTGAATGAAGGGAAGCTGAACGCGGTATTGCCGGCGTCTTCCTTGCGGAATCTTGAGAAGTCTATCCTCCAGCAGTCCTTTGTTTTGTCGGCTGCGATCGTATATCCCGGCATATCGCTGATATTTGCATAATATACCTGATCTGCGCCTCCGTTCGGGTCCACCAGCACCATATACGTGTCGTTCACGCCGGGATGCCTCGGGTCGCCGGGGAGTGGAAGGTCGCTGTCGCCGTTTGTGAATGTTTCAAAGTCGATGGTCTTGCTGTAATTCCATCTTACCTTTCCTGAATTCAGGAGTGTCGTGATGTCGTCTGCCTCGTACTCATAGCGGAAATAATGCGTTATCCACGTATCGAGCGAATCGACGTGCGAGAGCTTTCTGTCCTCGCCTGTCTTGGCAAGTGTCTGCTCTATCAGCTCCTCGTAGGTGTTTGCCTTATCGGAAGCTGAATATGCGCCCGTTTTCGCTACGGAATAGAACTTCACAGACATTTCCTTCACCGTGTAGACGGGAACATACAGATGATATGCTATTCCGCCGGACTGAGTATTCATCGGGTCCTTGAACTGAACATCGAGCAGGGTGAATGTTCCGGATGTCGAATCCGCATTTGCGTTCACGAGCTGGAACTTGCCGTTGTTGTTGGTCAGACCGTGTTCGGTCCCGGGAAGGATGATGAAGCTTCCGTTCTTGTACTCACAGGTCTTGATGTCTACGTTGAAGTAGTCTGAGCCGCCTGCCGCGTAATCTGTAGTTGTGTTCGTGACGAGCTGTATATAGCGGTTTATGAGATTCGTTGTCTCGTCGTCATCACCGTTTGCGATAACGATAACAGCAAAGTCGCTGACATGTTCCTGCTGACCGAGCTGACGCTCCGCAGCATAGGTCGAGATACGGTCGCCGTCATCGCTGACGCCGCGCTTCATATAGTCCTCTATCGTAGCCGCTCCGCTTACAGGAGCATTTACGAACGTGGTATAGCGTCGGCTGTTCGAGGTGTCGCTGAGCTCGGAATATATCTTCGCCGCCATAGTCTTTGAAGCCGGATACCACTGCTCGCCGTCCTCCGGGTCGGTATAGGAGAAGCCCTCAACATTTCCGCTGAGGAGCACAGCTCCGTCGCCCGAGATTATCTCGTCGCTTCCGAGTTTAGCCTGCGGATTGATGTTTACGAACGGATACTTGGGCATATCAACGTTCGCATTGTCCTCCGCATTGAAGCTTGAAACGGCAATGCTGTAGGTATTCTTCGTTCCGCCGCTTATCTGAGTTATCGTTCCGTGCGTCTCGTCTACCGACCAGCCGTCAGCCTCGTCTGTTGCCGAGGATACCGGAGCTTCCGTGTAGTTGTATGTGAGAACACGGGTGATCTTTTCGTTTCCGGATACAGACACGACAGTGCGTGTTATCGTCTTTGATGCGGTGTCGATGCTGAAGCTCTCAGATCCGGTGTCGCCATCCGCAGCCGCAGATATGGTAACATCGCCGTTGCACGCACCTGTATAGTCCGCGAAAACGAATGATGTTTTGGTGTTTGCCTGATTTTTTGCTACGGTCCAGTTTCCGATATTCTTATCATAGCCTGTTCCGTAGATAGCCATGCCTGCGAACTGGATAGATGTGTTGGTATCATTCTGATCCATATAACCTACCCATGCGCCCATACGCTGGCTCTCGCTCGTTACTGTATCGAGCTTGATATTGTAGCCGAGGATCTTGTTATCGTCCTTCTTTGCGATACCGCCTATAGCGCCGCCGGCATAATCTACCTGTCCCGGCTGACCTATGATGCAGTTCTCGACTGAGCTGTCGTGGATGTAGCAGGTTATGCTGCTTCCGCTTGCGAAGGAGTTGCAGTATCCGATAAATCCGCCGGAATACATTCCGCTTGCAGCATAAATGTCATAATCTGTTACCTTGCAGTCGCTTACGATGATGTTTGAAGGCTTTTCCGGGGTTCTTGTGTAAACAAGTCCGTTTCCCACGAGTCCGCCGGCAGATTCTCCGCCGATAATGCTGCAATCGGAAGTGCCGCCGATGACCTTGCAGTTGTCAAATTCGATCTGATAGGGTACCCAGGCATTGTTTGTGCCCCATTTTCCACCGTAGATACCGCCGGCATAATCGCCCTGTATGTTTACATTTTCGACCGTACAGTTTTTGAAGTAGCCGTAGCCCTCGGTGCTGTTCTGTGAATAGGGCTGCATAACTCCGACGATACCGCCGGCAATGCCGGTATTTTCATTTCCGATAGTAACGGGAGTGATTCCGGACGAAGTG
>CACZGM010000152.1 GCA_902780695.1 uncultured Ruminococcus sp.
CACAGCTCACCCGCAATACCGCGCGGAAGAAGCTCGCCGTGCAGTCCGACAATGAAAGCGTAACAGTTTGTGATAGGCCGTCCTATCGGGATACTGTCGTATTTCTTTGTCTTGTCAAGCTCATAATAAGATCCGCAAACTGTAAATTCAGTAGGACCGTATGCGTTGTAAACTCTTCCGCTCACATGAGGCATAGCTGTCATAGCCTCACCGCCGACACTGAAAAAGTCAAGGTCAAGCATTTCATCTCCAGCCAGAAGCAGTCCGAAACGTGTGGGATAAACGCCGCCTGTAATTCCGTTAATACGAAGATATCTTCTCATTTCAAATATGTCGTGACGTTCTTTTTCTGGTACAATAAACACGCTCCCGCCCACCGTAAGAGCAGGATATAGGTTCTCGACAGACGCATCGAAGGAAAAACTGGAATAGCAGACGATACGGCTGTTTTCGGTTATCATACAGCGATATGCTATAAAGTGAACGAAGTTGAGCATCGCCCTGTGGGGTATCATTACGCCCTTGGGCTTTCCGGTGGAGCCGGAGGTGTAGATCATATACGCAAGGTTTCCGGTTTCGGCAAGGTTGACCGGCTTCGCATTTTCATACTTTGAAATCACATCTCTGACTGTATCTTCTGTCAGAATGATTCGTGTCTCAGAATCTTCGAGCATATATGCTATACGCTCCTCGGGATAGTCCGCATCTATCGGGAGGTACGCCGCTCCTGCCTTGTGTATGCCGAGAACAGCCGCAAGAAACAGCTTCGAGCGTCCCATTTTCACCGCGACAAATGTGTTGGGCTTAACATCGCTATTCAGCAGATATGCTGCAATGCAGTCAGATATTCTGTCCAGTTCTCTGTAGGTAAAGCTTCCCTCGCTGTCGGTAACAGCATTACGTTCGGGTGTCTTGTCAGCCTGTGCTCTGAACAGATCGACCCATGTTCCGCTCTTGTCGTAGTCGAGTGTTTCGCCCTTTGAGAGCGAAAGTATCTTTTCTTCTTCCTCACCGGAAACTAGACTGATCTCATCAAGACGTTCCTTTGACAGCATTTCGCGCAGTACGTTTCCGTAGCACCGCGCCATGTTTTCGATATACGCTTTGCTGTATCTGTTCTTATGGAACTGGATCTCCATTACGAGCTTTCCCTGTAATGAAACAAGCTCAATGCTCAGTGCATCACCGGTAGCGTTGAACGGCAGTTCTTCACGGACAGCGCCTAAGCTTTTCAGACTTGAATCGTCATGCATCTCGTCCTGCCACGCAAACAGAACGTCACTGCTTATTCCCGCTGCGGCGGCAGCCTCGGCGAACGAGAAGATGTCGTTTGCCATAGCTCCGAGAATCTGTTCCTTTAATGTGGAAAGATATTCATTTACGCTAAGCGGACCCGATGTCCTGCACAGAACAGGCAGAGTCTTGACAAGCATGGAAACCGTCCTGTCTGTACGCAGGTCTTTTCTGCCGTTGTATATGGTCGCGAAGACGGCATCACTTCTGCGGGTGTATGCGGAGAGAAGGAAACCAAAAGCTGCTGTCACGGCAATATTTTCGGTTATTTTATGCTTTTCGCAGAACGCACGAAGCTCTTCCGGTGATACATCAAGCTCCGCCTTTATTTCTCCGTAAGATAATTCCTTTTCTTTGACATCGCCGTCCGGGAGTGCCGCAGACTCCGTTTCGCCGAACTGTTCGAGATACCATGTTTTTGCACGCTGATAAAGCTGTGTTTCTCTTGCAGACTTTTCATCGAGCGCCGCGTGATAGGCGGTATATTTCTCAGGTTCGGGAACAATACCGTTCCATGCGGAGATCATATCATTCATCAGTATGTGTGCGGATGTCCCGTCATAAACGATATGGTGGAAGTCCATAAACAGATATACTGCCGACTCGGTTACAAATATATCGAGTCTGAAAAGACGGTCTGTTTTTATATTGAACGGCTTTAACAGCGAATTTCTGATAAGCCGGCATTCCGTCGTCGCCGGTCACTATTCGCGCAAACAATCCGGGGTGAGCTTTTACTGCCGCTTCTAATGCATTGCGCAGCTTTTCAGGCGGCGTGTCTGCGGGGAACCGTGTAAGATAAGGATTGTTATATACAGCCTCGCCCTCACGTCTTTCGCTTTCCAGATAAATGCCAAGCTGTGTCTGTGTAAGGGGGAATTTTCTCTGCGGGTCATCAAGAATAAGCGAGTCCGATACTGTTGACATTCTCGTTTCAAGATACAATGCCGCGATCTTCTGAGCAGTTCTACCCATAAATATCATACCGATATCCAGCCCTTCAAGCGGACAGGAAACGATAAGCTTCATAGAGGAGACAGAACTTCCGCCGAGTTCGTAGAAATCTTCGTCGGCACCGACATTACTCAGTCCGAGAACCTGTGCCATGCTGTCACACAGCAGCTTTTCTGTCGGATTCGCAGGTGCTGTATATGTGCTGCGGACAGTTTCAGTTTCGGGTTTCGGAAGCAGGCGACGGCTGAGCTTTCCGCTCTGCGTTCTCGGAAGCTTGTCAAGCTTTATAAACCGCGAGGGTATCATATAATACGGAAGCGTTTTCAGCATTTCCGTGCGCACCTGTTCCGTGTCTATCCCGATATTATCGGCATAGTAAACACATACGAATGCGTTCTCTCCGTCGGTGAAGCCTTTGGCTATT
>CACZGM010000153.1 GCA_902780695.1 uncultured Ruminococcus sp.
GTGAAAAAGGGCGCAAAAGTGCTGATAATCGGCGCGGGACTGATAGGTCTGAAAGCCGCCGAAGCCCTTGAACACTACGGCTGTGAAATGACTGTCGTTGATCTTGCAGACCGCATTCTGCCGTCGATACTCGACAAACAAACATCGGAAATAATGCAGAAACACATTGAAGAACACGGTGTGAAATTCATTCTCGGAACAAGCGCAAAAAAGTTTGACAAAAACAAAGCCGTCCTTGCGAACGGCGAAGAAATTTCGTTTGATATATTAATTACAGCAGTCGGCGTAAGACCGAATACAGAGCTTGTCGAGAGCGCAGGCGGTAAAGTCGAGCGCGGTATCATCACCGACAAAAAGCAGGCTGTGAAGGGCGTGAAAAATATCTGGGCGGCAGGTGACTGCACGGTGTCCGACGACATCACAACAGGCACCGCGCACATCATCGCGATAATGCCGAATGCGCATGAACAGGGGCTTGTCGCAGGCCGGAACATGGCGGGAACAAAAGCCGTTTACGAGAACGCTTTCCCGATGAACGCGATCGGATTTTTCGGTCTGCATATCATAACCGCGGGTGCGTACACGGGCGAGTGCTATGAAGAAATCAACGGCGAGAACGTGAAGAAGCTGTATAGTTCGGAAAACAAACTTAACGGCTTCATTCTCATGGGCGAAAAGATAGCGCGTGCAGGCATTTACACCGCGCTCATACGCGAGCGCACAGACCTCTCGTCTGTCGATTGGGAGCTGCTCAGACAGGCTCCGCAGCTTGCCGCGTTCGCAAGAGAAAAGAGATATGAAATATTAAGCAAAGGCGGTGAGACCGCATGAAGATAAATGCGGAAAATCTCTCTTTTCGGGAGCTGAACGAGAAGATCAGAAACTCGAAAAGCAGGAAAATTGAGATCGAAAATATGCTCGGCCAGCGATACACGGGAAGCGGCTGCACGGGCAAGGACATCGAGATACACGGCATTCCCGGCAACGCTCTCGGCGCGTATCTGACAGGCTCCGACATCACGGTTTACGGCAACGCGCAGGACGCTGTCGGCGACGCTATGAACGACGGAACGATCACCGTTCACGGAAACGTCGGTGACGCGGCGGGCTACGGAATGCGTGACGGAAAGATACTTGTGAAAGGCTCTGCGGGCTACCGCGCGGGCATTCACATGAAGGAATACATGGAGAAGAAGCCGCTTATGGTGATCGGCGGAAAAGCGGGTGATTTCCTTGCGGAATATCAGGCAGGCGGACGCATAATCGTGCTTGGCATCGGGTATGAACAAACCTGTCCCGTGGGCGATTTCTGCGCGACGGGAATGCACGGCGGGGTGATGTACATGGACCACCCCGAGCAGGTCATCTGTGAGGATGCGGCAAAGGACGACATCAAGGCGATAAAGGCGGACGTGGAGCTGTTTGCAAAGAAGTTCGGCTTCGACGCGAACGAACTTCTCAACGCGCATTTCTTCAAACTAACGCCTAACTCCAACAGCCCGTACAGACGGCTTTATGTGAATAACTGACTTACAGGATATTGTCAATATCGCGCCTTGAATAGATGAAACGGCGCACTTCCATGACGTTTCCGATAACAACATAAAACACTGAAAAATTACGGATATTTATCCTGTAATATTCATTTTCGTGTTTTTTCGCAGCACGGTACGGCGGAAAAGAAAGCGGTGCTTTTGCTCGTTTGAGTATTGCGGATTCCGTATCATCGATCAGCTTTTGCGCTGCTTCCGGATTATTCAGCGAATCACGAATATACAGCGCGGCTTCAGCAAGGTCTTGCTCGAATAACGGAAGGTATCGTATTGTGTAATCAGTGTCTGGCAAGCCTGTCACGCACCTTTCCGAACACCTGATCGTGAGTGAGCCGCTCGCTGTGGTTTGCAGCGTATTCATCTGCTTCATCGAGTTTGTACTCAATGCTGTCGGTCAGTGCCGAATACTGCTCAATGCTCATTACGACCATAGAGCCGTAGCCGTTTTTGGTAAGGTAAACAGGGTGTCCGCTCTTAACAGCGGCTTCAATGTCCGTGAAGTTATTCCGAAGCTCGGAAACAGGTCGAATATCCAACATACTATCAACTCCTTTGGATTTATTTTATCATAATTTTATCAGAATGTCAACATAAAAAGGAGCAGCTATGGAAACCAAATATATCTTCGTCACCGGCGGCGTTGTATCCGGGCTCGGAAAAGGCATAACCGCCGCGTCTCTCGGGCGTTTGCTCAAAGACCGCG